>JAFXWT010000075.1 GCA_017542695.1 Clostridia bacterium | reverse complement strand
CTCGTCGCATATTATCACCTCGGGGTTCTGAGTCCGCGTTGCGATCTCAATTCCGGCACCGCGCGGGTATCCCTCGAAAAAATCAGCTGTCGAATCGCCGAACATTTCTTTCATGTATATCTCCCGCCTCGTGTCGATGACCGATACGCGCCGCGCAAATTTTCCGCGCGACAGCGAAGACGCGAGTGCGCGGATCATCGTCGTCTTGCCTACCCCGGGCGGCGAATAGATCAGCGCGCTCGATATCGCGCCGTCGTTCAGGATGATGCCGAGAAGCTCCCTGTCGCACCCCGTGATCGCCCGCGGTATTCTTACCGTCAGCGTCCCGACGGCGAACAGCCCCCTGATCTTCCCATCCGAAGTGTTCGCGCTCCCGCAAACGCCGATGCGATATCCGCCGTCAAGCGAAACGAACCCATCGCGCAGCGTATCTCCGTACGTGTGTACCGAATCTTCCGTCAGCCGCGCAAGCGTCTGACTAAGCTCCGCGTCCGTGCAAACGTCGCATTCGCCCGCGAAGTCGGTCACATTCCGCCCTGAGATCACGAGCGCAGTCGGCCGCCCGCCGTGAAGACGTATCTCCGTAACGTCGCCCGAAACGCCGGGCGATCTTTCCGTCAGCGACGATATCCTCCGCGCCGTGTGCGGCGGCAGATACATCATCACCCGCATGAGCTTTTCGTCCATTTTTGTTTCTCCGTTCAAAACAAATATATGGTTGTCCCGAAGAAAATATGCAAAAAAATAACGGCGATTTGAATATCGCCTGACGACCCCTTTGTGTAAAGGAAGCTCCCGCATTTCCGCGGGCGAGAGATTGTTTTCTCGCTCGCGCAAGCAAAAAACAGCCGCCCGCTTATCGCGGGCGGCGTTCTTATTCAATTTATTCCGCTTTCAGCGCTTCCGTCAGCGCTGTCTGCAAATAGTATACTATCGACGTAAACAACCAGTTGGAATTGAAGTTTTCCGCAGCAGTCGCAACGAACTCTGTCGGCTTCTCCGCCGTTTTCAGTCCTTCGACGTACTCGCCCGAAACGGACGCGAGCATATCTTCGACCGTGATGACTGACGAGAAGAATTTGTCTTCCACGATGCCGTAAAGGAAGTCTGAAGCTTCTTCGATCTTCATCGCAACGACGTCTGCCTTTGTCGCGCCTTTCGCTCCGATCTCGTTTTCGAGCTCGCTTGCGACATTGTTCACGTTCACGATGTACGTCCTCGCGTCGCTCTTCGCCTGCATATAATTACTCAGCGTCGTGCTGATGAGCTGGCACATCTCGTTTGTGTAGAATGCCGACTCGCTCACTACATTATAAACGACGCCGTCGATCTCGTTATACGAGAATGCGTCTATCTCGCTTTGCGAGTATACCGTGCGCAGCGTGTACGAGAATTTCGTGCGGAGCTGATTTGCGTAGAGGATGAACGTCGTCATCGCTTTAAGTCCGGATTCGTAAGACGAATATGAAATTCCGACCTCAGAGCACATCGACTTGTATATGCCCGTCTTTTCCTCTATCTTTTCGGCAAGGAGCGTCGAGAGCACCTGGTCGTTCGATATTCTGTCGTTCTTGAACTGCAGCAGCGAGAATTTCTCAACGAGAATGTTCTTGTACTGGTTCTTGATTTTCGTCATGTACTCTGCGAACTTCGTCGTGTCGGTGCGGCGCGTCGCGTTGAACGTCGTGTAATCGATCCCGAGGAATTCGAGTATCTCGTTGTAAAGCTCCGTCTCGAAATTCGACTTCTTGTAACCGTTGTCAGCGAGCCAATCCGCATAGAGCATCTCGTGGATAAGCTCCGGAATTTCGCTGTCGGAATACATATCGAGCATGAACTGCGAGCCGAGATAATCGATCATTCTGTCGCGGTATTTACCTTTGAGCTCTTCGATAACGCCGAAGAAGTCCTGCGCGTCGTCTTTCGCTCTGACATACTCGTCCCACGATATCGTGTAAGAGGAGTTGTCACTCTGGTCCGTGAATTTGAGCTGAGACATCATGAACGCCTTTACGAGCTCGTCGTATTTCTTATCGTCGATGTTGTTCTCTTTCTCGTAATTTTCTTTTACATACGTGAATACGGCGTTTTCAAAATCCTCCGCGCCCATCTTCTCGTATTTTTCCCATTCCGCGTCGGTGAGATCTTCCCAGATGGTCAGTCTCGTCATAATGCGGAGCGTTTCGATGTTGGAATAGAACTTATTTGCGCTGGTGAGCGCCGCGTTGTATTTGTCAAGCGTCGTTCCCGCAAGGGACGCGATCTTTTCGAGCACCGCCGTTTTAAGTGCCGACGCCGTCATAAGATCGGAATATTTTTCTTTCACAACACGCTCGGTCAGCTTTGTGAAATACCATTCGTACGGGAACGAAGCGGCGGAGCCGACGGACGTCGACTCGAAAAGTCTCGTCGCCTGCGTCTCGTTTACGTTCTTCTCCTTCATGATCTCGGAGATGAAATACTGCCTGTATTCCGCTTTCTGCTTTATCACGTTGCCGACACGCGCCTCGTTGCCCGTGCCGACCGTCGTCAGGAAATAATCGTACGTGTAGCCGCTCGTGCCGAACGCTTCGTCCACAACGGCGCGTTTGAGCGCGTTCGGGAGGATACCGTCAAGCGTCGCGTCGTCGACAAAATATTTCGTCTTGTAGCCGCCCGTCGCCGTCGGAGCGTATGTGAGATACGGATTGATGAGACTGTCACGGTTCGTTTTCTTGACGTAGTTCCACTGGTTCGGGAGCATGCCCTCTTCGGGATAGCCCATATAGACGTTACCCGTCGTTCCGTTATCCATCATGTACGTGCGGTTAAGACGGCTGATCGTGCCGTCGGAATTGACCTCGTAGTTTACGCCCTCGATGCCGTACTGGAACAGATTTTTGATTTCGGGGTTCGTCGTAAGCTCAAGTATGAATTCAAGCGATCTCGTATAGCTCGACGTAAATTCCGAAACGGCGAGCATTCCCCCGAATACCGATGAAAGATCGGCAAACGGGTTTTGAAGCACTCTCACATAATAGTTTTCACCGTATACGTCGGCTATCGAAGCGTCGCCTTTGATCACGTCGACGGCAAAATCTTCCGATCCGGTCGCGGACGTGAAGTAGCCCGCGTTCTTATATTCTTCCATGAGAGAAACATGAGAAACGTATTCCGGTATTTCAAATATGTTCTGTATCTTGTAATTCGTGTTTTCCTCGACGCTGTAACCGATCATCGGATTGCAGTAAGTGCCGATCGAGATGCTGCCGTCGTCGAAAAGCTTGAATATGCCGAGCGCGTCGGGCGTCGTGTTCATCGGGATAACGTCCTCGCCCGCCTTTACGTCCGCGAGGAAATCTTTAAGATCGTCGTATCCGTTTACCGTCTCGATGTCGAAATCGTATTTGTCCGCAAGGTCTTTGTTAACTACAATATATGTATAGTCGGCAAGAAGATTGTTGTTCGGAACGGCTTTGACGTCGCCCGTCACGGCCTGCAATAGCTCGAAAAACGTCGGGTAGATGTACTGAGTGAATTTCGTGTACGCCTCTGTCGAGATGAGATCCTTTATCGAGCGGAGCACCTTCATCGAGTCGAGCTTGTCGTACATATCCTTGCCGACGATCATCACGACGTCGATCGGCGATTCCGCCTCGGGATATATGTCCTCAAGGATGCCGTATTCGTTGAGCTGCTGTTTCAGCTCGGTGTATTTTTCGCGCGTCGTCATCGTCGTCGCGGCAACGGAGGAAACTTTGAATTTCCACTTTCCGAACGACTTGTAGACGATCGTCGAGTTCGCCGCCGTGATGGCAGACGTATTGTAGTTGTTTATCGCGCTGTCGAGGTTCTTGTAGTAATTCGCAAGATCGACGCGCTCCTTGACGAGATCGTAATACTCGTCTGCCGTTACAAGCGTTAAATCAATGTGCGTCTTGTAAAGCTTGCCCATCAGCTCGTTGATACCCTTTTCGACAGCTTTGACCGCTTCGGGCGTCGTCTCCTCGCTTGTGATTCCGAGAACGCTGATCGTCGCGGGCAAACGCTCCGTCGACGTTTGTTCGTTATTCTTTTCGCAGCTCGTAAGTATTACGGCGACAAAGATCATGAGCGCCGCAAGTACAAAGCTAAGTACTTTCTTAAACATTTGAGATCCCTCCAAAAACGCTTCTTGCCGGAAGTCTTTCTTTTTGAAAATGTATATAATACAAATTATAATACTTATATATTTTACACCGAAAACGGCGATCTGTCAAGCCGATTTTTTTTGCGCGCGGCTCACAGCTTTCGAGCTCCGTTGCCGCGCCGCGCAAATTTTTTCGGAGCTATCCATTAAATTACACAAACATTTCGCCGTTTTTTCGTCAAGACGCGCATAAAACTATATTATCTGTCTAAAAACCAAATGCATTTTATGTGCATTTCTCCGATAAAAAATCAGACTCAATTGTCAAGAAAATCCTTCAGTTTTTTCGAGCGCGACGGGTGACGGAGCTTGCGGAGCGCCTTCGCCTCGATCTGCCTGATGCGCTCGCGCGTGATGTTGAACTGCTGGCCGACTTCTTCAAGCGTGCGCGGGCGACCGTCCTCGAGCCCGAAACGAAGCTTCAGCACGTTCTCCTCACGCGGCGTCAGCGTGTGCAGCACCTCCGCGAGCTGCTCGCGGAGCAGCGCGTACGAAGCCGCGTCCGCCGGCGCGGGTGTTTCCCTGTCCTCGATGAAGTCGCCGATGTGGCTGTCCTCTTCTTCGCCGATAGGCGTTTCGAGGGAGATCGGGTCCTGCGCGATCTTCATGATCTCGCGCACTTTTTCGGGACTCATATTCATTTCTTTTGCGATCTCCTCGTCGGTCACCTCGCGTCCCTGCTCTTGAAGCATGCGGCGCGAGACTTTCGTGACCTTGTGGATCGTTTCGACCATGTGAACGGGTATCCTTATCGTCCTCGCCTGATCGGCGATGGCGCGCGTGATCGCCTGACGGATCCACCACGTCGCGTAGGTCGAGAATTTGAATCCCTTCGTGTAGTCGTATTTAGACACGGCCTTCATCAGACCGAGGTTGCCCTCCTGAATAAGATCGAGGAAGAAAAGACCTTTGCCCATGTACTTTTTTGCGATGTTGACAACAAGACGGAGGTTCGCCTCGACAAGCTCCTGTTTCGCCTTTTCGTCCCCTTCGGACATGCGCTTGGAAAGCTCGGCCTCCTTGTCCGCGTCGAGAAGCGGCACCTTGCCGATCTCCTTGAGATACATCTTCACGGGGTCGTCTATGACGACGCCATCCTGCGCGAGCGACTGCTCGATCGACTCGACGCTCTCGAACTCTTCCATGTCCGCGTCGTCGTCGATGTCCGGCATTTCGTCGCCAAACGCCTCTGTCATGTGTATGCCCATTCCCTCGAGCGTGTCGTACAGCTTCTCGATCTGATCGATCTCGTAGTCGTCGCCGAGTGCCTCGACTATCTCGCTGTGAGAGAGCTTGCCTTTCGATTTTGCCTTGTCGATGAGAGTCTGGATGTTGCGCGTCGACTTTTCCGCCTCTCCCTCGTCCTTCGCCTCGTCCTCCTCGTCGTCGTCCATGTCGTCGAGAAAATCGTCGTTTTCCGCCTCACGCCTTGCGTTTTCGGCGTCCGCGTCAAATTGTGCGTCAAGCTTCGCGTCGATGTCTATGTCGGCGAACTCTTCTCTTTTTTTCTTTTTTTCTTCGTCCGTATACATTTTTTCACCATGTCCTTAAAAATTTATGTTATTTTTATTTTTTTCTGTTCAGTATCGCCAGAGTCGCCTCGATGTCGTCGTCGGCGGGCTTTTTCTCATTTTTGAGTGCCGCAACGTTGTCGCAAAAGACTGCGTCTCCGTTGTCGGATAGTTCGGCGCGCTTTTCCGCCATTTCCTCGATCTTTGCGATCTCGTCGAACGAGAACGATTGAGCCAACATACCGATGTCCGTTCCGCCGTCGTCGGATATCATCGCCTCAAACACGCGGCGGTTGAAATCCGTAACAAAATCATCCGGATCAAGCACTATTGTCCCCGCCTTTATCTTTTCGGCGTATTCGGGATATATCAGCATCATCCCGATGATCGCTTCCTCGGCGTGTGCCGCCTTGATGTTCGACGCGCGCTCGCGGTTTATCCTGTCGCCGTAGCCGAGCGTTTCCGATATGATCTTCGGCATGCGCTCGCTTTCCTCCTTTTTCTTGTCCCTGCGGCGACGGCGCTCGACGTCGTTCTTGACGCTTCTCACATCAACGCCGAGCCGCTCCGCGATCCTCGCAACGTATACCTCGCGCTCCACATCGGAGTAAACGGCGCTCGCGGCGGCGCAAAGCTCGTCTGCCGCCTTTATTTTTTCCTCCGGAACGACTATATTATACTTTTGTATAACACTATCAAGAAGAAATTCGAGCTTCGATTTACTGCCCTCGACGAGCGCGCGGAATCTGTCCGCGCCGAATTTCTTTATGTATTCGTCGGGATCCTTCGCGCCCTCGATCGCAAGCACTTTTGTTTCGAGCCCCGCTTCCGCGAGGATCGGGATGGCGCGGCGTGTCGCCGTGACTCCCGCTTCGTCACTGTCGTAAGACAAAACGATTTTTTTTGTGTATTTGGCAAGTATTCTCGCCTGTTCCGAAGTCAAAGCAGTTCCGAGAGTGGCAACGGCGTTCGTAAAGCCCGCCATGTGCATAGCGATAACGTCCATATACCCCTCGCAGAGTATCATGTAGTCATAGTCCGCGTTTCGCGCGAAGTTCAGCGCGAAAAGATTGCGGCTTTTCTTAAACGCGGGCGTGTCGGACGTGTTCAGATACTTCGGAGTAGAATCGTCGAGCGCGCGCCCGCCGAAAGCGATGACGTTGCCGAAATTGTCGATGATCGGAAACATGAGCCGCCCGCGGAAATAGTCGTAGTATCCGCCCGTTTTCTCGCTTTTGCCCGAAAGGAACGCCTCTTTCAGCTCGGCGTCCTTATATCCGAGCTTTGACATATGGCTGCGCAGCGCGTCGAACGAACGCGGCGAAAAACCAAGCCCGAAGCGCTTGACGGCGGCGGACGAAAGCCCGCGCTTGCCGAGATATTCCCTCGCCTCCACGGCGTCGGGTGAGTTTAAGCACGCATTGAAAAAACGCGCCGCCTCCCTGTTCATTTCATATATCCTGTTCCGCCGGAGCAGCTCGCTCGAGCGCTCGCTGTCCGCGGGCATTTCCATCCCGACGCGGCGGCACAGCACCTCAAGCGCCGAAATGTAGTCGAGATTTTCCGCCCTCATCACAAAAGTGATGACGTCGCCGCCCGCGCCGCATCCGAAACAGTGGAACGTCGAACGCACGGGAGAAACGAAGAACGACGGCGTTTTCTCGCTGTGGAACGGGCAAAGCCCCGATAGGTTCGAGCCCGTGTGTTTGAGCGTGACGTAAGTCGAAACGACGTCCTCTATCCTGTTGCGCATTTTCAGCTCGTCGATGAAATCGGCTGTTATTTTCAGCGCCACGGCATTGCCCTCCTTTCGATTTTTTATGTGATATCAGTTGTTTTTCCAGATTTTCGGTATAAAGAGATTTTCAAAAACATTGATTGCGAATCTGTCCGTCATTCCCGCGATGTAATCGCATACGCGCCGTTCGACGGGCTCGCTTTCGTCGCGCGATAATTCGTCGGGCATCCCGTCGGGATGCTTGACAAAATATTCGTACAGCGTCCTCAGCATATCCTGCGCGCGCACTTCCTCGCCTTTTGCGGCGGGATTTTTGTAAACGTTCTCAAACAGGAACGCGCGCAGTTCCATCATCGCGTTCTGTATCTCGGGGTGCATTGATATCTCGTTTTTGCCCGTCGACGATTCTATCGTGCTTTTGACAAGCGTTTCGATGCGCTCTCCGTGCGTCTGTCCGAGAACGTCGCGCAGATGCGCGGGAATATCCTCGGTTTTGAGAATCTTGGCGCGTATCGCGTCGTCGATGTCGTGGTTGATGTAGGCGATCCTGTCGGCAAATTTTACGATCACTCCCTCAAGCGTCGAAGCCATAGACGCACCCGTGTGATTGACGATCCCGTCCCGCACCTCAAAAGTCAGATTGAGTCCCTTGCCGCCGTTTTCGAGCTTTTCGACAACGCGCAGACTCTGCTTGTAGTGTGTAAAATCGGGAGAAAAGCACTCTTGAAGCACGCGCTCGCCCGCGTGACCGAACGGCGTGTGGCCGATGTCGTGACCGAGCGCCGCCGCTTCCGCGAGGTCTTCATTGAGGCACAGCCCGCGTGCGATCGTGCGGGCTATCTGCGTCACTTCAAGCGTGTGCGTCAGGCGCGTGCGGAAATGCTCGTCTTCGGGAGAGAGGAACACCTGTGTCTTGTGCATAAGACGGCGGAACGATTTTGAATGTGTTATCTTGTCGCGGTCTCGCTGAAAATCGGTACGCATACCGTCGGGCTCGATCGGGAAGTCGCGCCCCTTCGTGTCGCGGCTTTTGAAAGCGAACTCGGAGAAGAACTCATCCTCTCTTTTGTAGATCATATCAACAATATTATTAACAATAATTTCTTTTTTTAATTCGTTTTCATCTTCTGAATCTTCTTCTATTTCTTCTTTATTATTATTTTCTTCTTCTTCTTTTTGATTTACAAATAACATATCTTCACTTTCACTTTTTAGTTCATTAACATTATTATTTGAGTAATTTATTTTATATTTATTTTCATAATGTTCATAAATCATAATAATAGAATTTTAATATTATTTTCAATATAAAATATTTAATAAGAATATAAATTATTTAATAGAAAAAAAATTATTTTATTTAATAAATGATTTTATTATCTATTTTATAAAATATTATTATTAATATTGAATTTTATTATAATTTTTTTTTATATTAAATTTTTAAATTATCAATAATATGATTTAAATGAATTAAAATTTCATTTTCATATGATTCATTGTTATTATGATCAGGGTGATATTTTGCTCTTAATTTATTTAATAATTTTTTACGATCTTCATTGAATTCTTTTTCAACATCGATTTGTTCATTATCTGGTAAAGGATGTTCTATTAAAATAAATTGTATGATTTCTTTTGCTGTTTTTTCAAAATTATTTTCTAAATTCTCCATTTTTTTTTCTATTTCTTTTTTAAATTCTTTTAATTTTTTATCTTTATCTTCATTTGTTTCTTTGCATTCTTCAAGATAATATTCATTATCATTATCAATCTTTTTTTTTTCATTTAAAATTTCTTGAATTTCCTTCAATTTTTGAACATAATTTGTATTTTTATTATTTTTTAAGATTAAAATTTTATTTATTTGTGCGTTACAATAATCATAATCTTTTACATCATAAATAATAACTATATTATTTTCTTCTTTTTTGTTTAAATTAATTGCATAATTATAATCACTATAAGAAGATTTTAAATCTTTTAAACTGATTAAATTATTTTTTTTATCAATAGCTTTTTTTAAATAATCATTTGCTCGAAATATAATTTTTTTTATTTTTAATTTTTTTAAATATATTTTTGAATCTTTTAAATATTCTTTTATTTTTTTATCAAAATCATCTTCAATAAAATAAAATTTTAATTGATTATCAATTCCATTTCTTTCATTATTTAAATCATTAAATATTTTATAAGTTGTATTAATTTTTATTCTTTTTTCTTTTTCATTTAAATTCGTATTATTAACAAACGAATCAAACATTTTTTTTCCTTGAACAAACAATTCAACAATTCTAAAAAGTGCACAAAAATCATAAATTTCTTTATTGATTCTTAGATCTTTTAACATATCAAAAACTGAACATTTTTCATATTTTAAAATTTTCTTCATATATTTATATAAATTATTTTTTATTTCTTCTATAATATAACTTTCAATGCAATCAAAACTTAAAATTGCAGCATATTCATTTATTAAAAGTTGAGTAAAAATAGAAAATTTTTCAATTGAAGCTTCATTTTCATTCCTTCCATTTAATAAAGAATCCAAATAATTTTCAAATGATTTTATTAGTTTTTTATATATGTGATATTTTTTTCCTTTATCTGATGTAACGAAAATCAATTTTTTAAAATTTTTAATATCATTTATTAAAACTCGATTTTCAACTAAATTAATATTACTATAATCATTTAAATCATTTATTCTTGCTTTTATTCTTTCGACTTCTTCTTTATTAATAATTCCTTTATTATTTATAATTGTTATTTGATTTCGATTATTTGTATTGCTAAGATCTTCTGCAGTGACAGTTAAAATGCTATTTGCATCTATTTCAAATGTTACTTCAACTTTTGCTTCACCTTTCGGTAATTTAGGTAAATTAGTTAAATAAAAACTTCCCAATAAATAATTATCATTAATATTTTTAGATTCTCCTTCATAAATTTGAATGATACACATTGTTTGATTATCGACAGAAGTAAAAAATTCTTTTTTTTTTCTATTAGGAATTGACGTATTTTTTTTAATAACCACAGAAAAAGTATCGTTTATTATTCTCATTCCCAACGACATTGGAGTAATATCGAATAAAGTAAAATTATTTAATGATGAATTTTGATTTAAAATTCCACCTTCAATACAAGCTCCAATAGCAACGGCTTCATTTGGGTTAATTTCATCATGTATTGTGGCATTAAAATATTTTTTTTTCAACATATTTTTAATATATGGAATTTTTGTGCTCCCTCCAACTAAAATAATGTCAGTTAATTTATTAGAGCTTATTTTTCCTTCATTTAAAACTTTTTCAATACATGGAAAACACTTATCAAAAAGATCTTTACAATAATTTTCAAATTGTTCTCTTGTAAATTGAATTTCAAAATCTTTCGCAAATATTAATTTATCTATTTTTATTGTCGTTGATTCTTTTTCCGATAATAAAATTTTTGCTTTTTCACATTCTTTTAATAAATTAATTATCACACTCGGAAAATCTTCTAAATTTAATTGTTCATCATTATTGTTATTAAAATGTTCAATACATTTTTCTACCAGTCTAAAATCAAAATCTTTTCCTCCTAGATGAGTATCACCATCAGTACTAATAACTTCAAATCTTTTATCTCGAAAATCAATTTCTAATAAAGAAACATCGAATGTTCCTCCACCTAAATCAAAAACTAAAATTTTTTTTTCATCATCATTATTTTCATTTAACCCATAAGCTAAAGCAGCAGCAGTTGGTTCATTTAATATTCTTTCAATACGAAATCCAGCCATTTCTCCAGCTAATTTAGTGGCTTCTCTTTCAGAATTGTTAAAGCGCGCAGGAACAGTTATTATAGCTCTATTAATTTTTTTTCCCAAATCATCTTCGGCGTATTTTTTTAGTTTTTTTATGATCATAGATGAAATTTCTTCGGGAAAAAATTCCTTTTCTATTGTTGCAATGTTGCTTTCATTTGAATATGCATTTAAAGGAATATTATTTTTAATAATATTAACATTATGTAAATCTATACTTGTTGGATTTAAAGGAACATTTCTATCTCTGCTTCTTGGATCTAAAGGGATATTTGAACTAGTATTAATTTCTTGAATATTATTTTTGACTTTTTTTATTTTTACTCTTATTTTCGCCTTTCCCGTTTCTTTATCTTTAAATACGACAAAAGGCCATTTTTTTAATTCTAATTCTTCTTTAACTTTTTTGTCAGAAAATTGCTTTCCTATCAGTCGCTTAATATCAAAAATTGAAGCCATTCCTGGGCTTTCACTTTTCCATTTTGCTATTTCTCCAACATGACAAATATTTTCGTTTTCAAAAACTACATATGAAGGAATTATTGTTTCTCCGAATTCACTTATAATTACTCTTGGAGATTGGTCATAAATTGCGATAGATGAATAAGTCGTTCCCAAATCTATTCCAACTATTGGGTCATTTTCATTATTAGTTGCCATTATTTTTTTATCTTTTAAATTATTATTCATTGATTTTTATATTAATTTTTTTTTTGAAAAAATATTTTTTATAATAATAAAAATTTACACTTAATTTTTACTTTAATTATATAAAATTAAAAAATAAAATGATTAATATAAATTTTATTATTAAAACTTTAATTCAATGTTAAATATTTATAAAATAAATATAGTATATTAATATGGAAAAAAATTATATTTCAATTGAAATAAAT
>JAFXWT010000074.1 GCA_017542695.1 Clostridia bacterium | reverse complement strand
TGCTCATGATCGCGGATATGATAAGAAGCGTATTCGACCGTCTCTTTGCCTCCTCTATATTGCCCGCGCCGAGCATCTGTCCCATGATGATACCGACGGCAACTCCGAGCGCGAAGAAAGTGCACGAGAAGACGTTAAAGAACGTGATATTGATATTGTTCGCCGCGACGACGTCAAGTCCGCGCGTCGAATAGTAGCGGTTGAGAGTTGTGTAGCCCGCCGCCCACATAGTCTCGTTGACTATCATCGGGAATCCCTTGACGAGAATATTTTTCATCAGCGAGGGAGCGATATTGAAGCGTCTGAACAGACCTGTGACGAACTTTGCGCGCTCGCGCTTTATGTACGAGCCGACAACGACGACGCCGAGCTCGACGAAACGCGACACTACCGTTGCGACGGCGGCGCCGGCAACGCCCATTTTCGGAGCGCCGAGGTTTCCGAAGATAAGTATCCAGTTCAGCACGAGGTTGACGCCCATCGCCGCAAAGCCCGCCGCCATCGGAAGCACCGTTCTGCCGGTTTCGCGCAGAGTGGACGCGAAGCACTGAACGAGCGCGAACGGAAGCAGACCTATCAGCATCGTCATGAGGTATTCGCCTGCAAGCTCCGCCGTACGCGCTATGACCTCGGGATCTCCCTCTCCGGTGAGAAAACGGGATATGAAGAAATCGCCGAAAAAGATCAGGACGGCAGTCGCCGCGACGGTTATGGCAGCGCATATCGCGATCTTGAAGCGAAACGTATGGCGGAGTCCCTCCGTATCTCCCGCACCGTAAAACTGCGCTCCGAAAATACCGGCGCCGGATACGGCTCCGAAGATGCAGAGGTTGAATATGAATACAAGCATACTCGCGATGGATACGGCGGCGGTCTCCGCGTCGCCCACCTGCCCGACCATAAGATTGTCAAGCATATTCACGAAGTTCGTGATACCGTTCTGTATCAGCACGGGCAGCATAAAGATGAATACCCGTCTTAAAAACCTTCTGTTCTCGTCTTTCATTTCTTCTCCGAGGGCATTGAAAAATCAAAAAGCAGACGGTGTCGTCTGCTCATTTGATCGTGTTGCTTACGCTCTTTCCACCTTGCCGGATCTGAGGCAGCGGGAGCATACCGAAATAGTTGTATGCGTTCCGTTTACAACAGCTTTGACCTTTCTGATGTTGGGCTTCCAAGCTCTGTTAGATCTACGGTGTGAATGGGAAACGTTCTGACCGAATGTAACGCCTTTTCCGCAAATACTGCACTTAGCCATTCTCTTGCACCTCCGTTATATAGAATATATTATTTTATAATTTTCAAATCAGCATTTAACAGTATATCACACAGATTTCAAAAAATCAAGTGTTTTTTTATTTTTGTTGAAAAAATTCCGCCGCGAGTCTGACGCCTCCCGACAATGACGGCGAAAGAGGCTGCGCGTAACTGCATTGCGTCCGCGGGAACGTATCGTAATCGAAGTACACCGAGATCGCTGACGGGTCGTCGTATATCGTTTTCAGGATGACGGCGAGGTAAACGTCGTCCTCCGTGACGTCGCCGAACAGCTCTTCTATCGTTCCGCCGTACTCTTTGTCCCTTATCCATGTCATCTCGCGCTCGACTTTTTTCGCGTTGATCCGCGACAGGACGGGGATACCGCGGTGTGCGGCGAATTCAAAGTAGTGGAGCGCCTCGCAGACGATAACGAGAGTTTTTGAAACAGCGTCGCTGAGCCAGTATGTGTCGCTGCCGGGCAGCTTCTGCCCCTGCACGGAGCCGAGCGGATCGAGAAGCCCGGATGCGAAATAATAGTCGTATTCGTCATAATCCCCGTCTCCGGGCGCGAGCTGCTTTATAATTACATAATTGAAAAGAACATCGAATACTGTCTTGCCGACGGAAAAATGTGGTGAGGATACCGCCGCGTCTCCTCGCTGCACGGACAGCGACGCCACGGG
>JAFXWT010000073.1 GCA_017542695.1 Clostridia bacterium | reverse complement strand
GGAAAGCTGTGGTACGGCATAATGTGAAGGACGTCGGCGCGGCACGACGAGAGGGCGCGCGGCAAAATGCCGTCGCCTCCGAGAGGGAGGCGGACGAAGCGTACGCCGTTTGCGGTGTATACCTGCTCGATCTTGCGGTAGCAGGGATCCTCGACGGCGAACGTCGCCCCCTTGCCGAAAAGCTGGATCAGCAGGGAATAGAGATATTCGGAGCCGGAGCCTATGACGATGCGCTCCGGGGAAACGGAAATGCCGCGGAAGCGAAGGAGATAGTCGGAGATCGCCCGCCGCAGCTCGACGCACCCGTTGTTCGGCGCGCGTTCAAGAAGCTCGTCGCCGTAATCGGCGATGACCGCCCTCATGTGACGCTTGCAGGACGCCAGAGGAAAGTCGTATCGTCCGGCGTAGTGCGCGTGATTTGCGCGAATGCTGTACGCGCCGTGGGACGGAATGACGCCGTCGTCCGAGGCGACGTAAAAACCGCTCTTTTCCTTTGAGATAATATATCCTTCGTCCGAAAGAAGGGAATAGGTGTGCTCGACCGTGATCACGCTGACCCCTGCCTCGGCGGCAAGCGTCCGCTTCGAATAAAGCTTTTCGCCGGGGCGCAGAACGCCCGATACTATGTCTTCCTTTATCGATCTGTAAAGCTGCATATAAAGCGGCTCGGAGAGAGCGGCGTCCGTTTTGTATCTCATTTTTTCCTCCGCAAAACTGACCTTATAAAAAATATTAAATCTGGTTATTTTCTTATATCCAAAGTTATTGTACAATACTTTACAAGTTAAATCAATACCCCGGAGGAAAAAAGTATGGAAAAACGTTATGACGGTATGACGGCTCTGCGTTATCTCGTCGTTGTCGCAATGTTTATGGCGATCAATATCGCCATGAGTTCGTTCGGCATACCCGTCCCCGGCGGTCATCTCTATCTGAACGACATTATCATCTGCACCGCCGCGCTTCTTCTCGGCCCCGTGTCGTCTTTCGCGGTCGGCGGCGTAGGAGCGTTTCTCGGCGACCTCATCTTCTACCCGGCTCCGATGTTCGTGACTCTCGCCGTAAGAGGCGCCCAGTCGATAGCGATATCGTTGATCTCACGTTGTACGTTCAAAAAGAACAAGCCGGTAGCGAACACGGTCGCGCTCGGAGTCGGAGCCGTGATAAACGTCGTCGGCTATTCGATCGGACGCGCCTTCTTCTACGCGACGCCCGCCGCCGCCGTACTGAAGATACCGACGCAGGTGCTGATGGCGCTGCTCGGTGCGATCGTCGCCCCGATCCTCATTTACAAAGCCGGAGTCGGGAAGCTCTTCGGCAAGTTTGTTCACAGAAAAAAGGTCTGACGATCGAAACCGCCCCTTGCAGGGCGGTTTTTTGTTGACAAATATCTCACCGTATGTTATACTTTTATAGATGAATTTCAGAACGTGACCTCATGGAATAATTAACGCAAGAGGTGCAGTTATGAAACGGAAGGTTAAAAGCGATTCTTCGGGCTTTTATAAATACGCCGTGCCGCTTATGACGTTCGTGTCGACCGCGGCGGCGGTGCTT
>JAFXWT010000072.1 GCA_017542695.1 Clostridia bacterium | reverse complement strand
CTAATATGTTCGATTCCGAACACACAGTCACCTTTGCGAAAAACAATATCCGGGCGTTCTTGCTTTTTCTTTGAAACATCAACCGCATCGGTTAATTCTTGTGCCATAGGATCAGAACAAAACTTAATAAAGCTTTTGAGCGAGGAATACTCTTCTTCTTTCTTGGTCTTATTTCCCATCAGTTTTTTCATCCTTACCCGTTCATCCGCTCTTATTCCTCGGTCTCGTAGTAATAGGAATAATCAATGCCTTTCATGATGATCTCGCGGTTGTGGATATCGTAGGTCAAGGCGGTTTTTATCAGTTCGTATATTTTCGTCGGATCGGATACGCTTTCACGCATAGCGGACAGATAATCATTTTTGTCGATCAGGCTCCAGTCGACGCACTTTTTCAGATTCTTTTTCAGAATCAGATCGAGCCAGATGCGCGTGCTTCTGCCGTTGCCCTCCATAAACGGATGTGCGACGTTCATTTCAACGTATTTGCTGACAATTTCTTCAAGCATGTTTTCGGGCATTTTTTCGATATGCGCAAGCGCTCCGTCCAGATATAGCGCGGGCGCAAAGGCAAAGCCGCCCTTTGCAATGTTTAGCGTCCGTATCTGCCCGGCGAAATCATAGAGTCCGCCGAAAATGTATCCGTGGATCTGCTGTAGCCCTTTCGCCGTTCCGACTTCTATGTTATCAATGAACCCGCTCTCGAAAAGCTCATACGCTTTTTGCTTGCTCTTTTCGTCAAGCGAGGTCTCCATATTCTTCATCCAGCGGGCGAAAACTTCAGATTTTTTGCTTGGAATCAGTGCGATGACAGTATTCAGTCCGGTCTCATCCACAACGTCGGTGTTGTAAGACTTGCCGTCCCGCGCTTTTAATTTCAGTTGTCGACAAATCGTCGACAACTCACTTTTACGACTTTTGATTTTGTTCCAATACGAGCGCGGATTTTTGCTTTTTGTCAGCGCTTCTGCAATATCAGTAGCGCAAAACCACCACTTGGAACTTTCGTCATCCCAAACAGCACGCACCGGTACATCTTCAAAAAAACGGATAGAGGTTTTTATCATAACGTCCTCCTAAAACACATCGTTTTATTCAAAACAGTCTTTTACCTGCCCAATCAGTTCTTTGACTACTGCTTTACTACCCTTCATCATAATGACAAAGCTGTATCCGCATTCGTCCATTTTGGATGAACTGAGTTATATCAGTTTTGAAATCCTCTCTTATCGTCAATTATTTCTTCACGATCCAGCGCCCGGATTTTCTTGATCCTTCACGTTCAATATATCCGAGAGTCTTCAATGCGCTTATGTTGCGTTCGACAGCACGTTGTTTTATGCCAACGTATACGACCAAATCCTCTATCGTGCAGTTCGGATTCTTTCGCATAAATTCGATTATTTTTTGTTGGGAAGCATTGAGTTTTATTCCGTCATTTATTCTGTCATTTATTCCGTCGTTTATTCCGTCGTTTATTCCGTCATTTATTCCGTCATTTATTCCGTCATTTTCGCCGGAAAAAGCCGGATGAATGAGGATCGTGCTAGTAAAGGAAAGGCGTTCCGGATCGGTTTCAAAGATCGGTTTAGGCGAGCCGTTTTTCTCAAGCGCATTAAGAATTTTGCGGAAACCGGTGTTTCTGCCTTCTGTCAAGTGCATCTCTTTTAAGAATTCACCGATGCGCCGGTTGCGGTAACGGCGATTGAAAACATGATAGGTTTTCAGCCCTTCGTCGGTAATGGAACGGTCCGCACCGGGATGGCTTACGATCTCGATTCGGTCGGGGAGCACGCGAACTTCGATCGGCTCCCTGACGTCATATCCCTTGTGATACACGGCGTTAGATAACGCTTCTTCGATAGCCGCAAAAGGATAGTTGAAGAATCTCTTTGCTTCGGCAATGTCGGGAAGCTTGACGACTTTTTCCTGAATGATACTGTTCTGAATATGCTGGAGAGCTTCGCGGAGTTGCTGATGCAACGGACCCTTGAAAGTCTTTTCGATTATGGTGTCGCCGCCGAGATCTTCCGGGAACTGAACCACGTCGATCTGCGCGTAAGGAAAGAAACGTTCAGGATTCAGACTGAAAAACATCAAACCGACGTTTTTCGGTTTTGTGTACTCCGGCAAAGCGTTTATGATATTCATGCTTTTGCAGAGATCG
>JAFXWT010000071.1 GCA_017542695.1 Clostridia bacterium | reverse complement strand
AAATACGGCATCACCGAGGCAGACTTCATGAGCGCCGAGATATGCGCCGTTCCGGCCATGAAAGCGCGCGACGTCGGTTTTGACAGAAGCATGATCGCCGCTTACGGTCACGACGACAGAGTTTGTTCGTATCCCGCGATCACGGCGCTTATCGCCGCAAAGAAGCCGAAGCACACGTCAATGGCCATTCTCGCCGACAAAGAAGAGATAGGCAGCGAGGGCAACAGCGGAATGCAATGCGAGGTATTCTTTGACATAATCGCCGCGCTGGCGCAGAATTTCGGCGTGAACGAGGCGGTCGTCAGAGCGAATTCCAAGTGCCTTTCGGCAGACGTCAACGCAGCGTTCGACCCGAATTTCCCCGAAGTCATCGAAAAGCGCAACGGTTGCTTTGTCAATAAGGGCGTCGTTGTAACGAAGTTTACGGGCTCGCGCGGCAAGGGCGGTTCCAACGACGCGTCGGCTGAATTTGTCGGATACGTCAGGAACTTGCTCGACAAAGCAAAAGTTGTATGGCAGACGGCAGAACTCGGAAAGGTCGATCAGGGAGGCGGCGGCACTGTCGCAAAATACATCGCCCAGAGAAACATCGACACGGTCGATATCGGCGTTCCCGTCATTTCAATGCACGCGCCCTACGAGGTAGTGTCGAAGACCGACGTTTACCAGACGCACAAGGCGCTTGAGGCGTTCTTCAAGGTGTAATACAGATAAAAAACTCCGATGGGCATCGCCCATCGGAGTTTTTTATATATCAAATACCGTTTTTATCACTTTTGGGCATTCTTCGGGTGAATACCGCCACTCGGAGATATGCGTGCCAGTTTCGTAGTAATTCATCTGCCTGACGGGTATCTCGTCGCTCTGTGAGTCAACTATGACGAGCTTGACTTTCATCTTTTCGGGGATGATGTTCTTTATGTAAACGGCGGCGATATCGCCGACCGATATATCGTCGCGGTATTCCGCAAGCCCGGCGAGGTTCGGCGTCAGCTCGACGAAAATGCCGTAAGGTTCGATCGAACGCACCGTTCCCGCAACGGTTTGACCTATTCTGAAATCTGCGACGTTTTCTTTCCACGAGCCGAGAAGTTCCTTGTGCGAAACGTAAAGCCGCCCCGCTATGCCGTCGGCGCTTTTTACGACGGCTTTGATGAACATACCCGTGCGGAAACGATCTTTCGGGTGAGAAATGCGCGATACGGAGATCGAATCTATCGACATCAGCGAGATTATTCCGCATCCGATGTCGACGAACGCGCCGAACGGCTCAAGATGCGTCACTTTCGCGTCGATTATATCGCCTGGCAGGAGCGTTGACACATAGTTTTCCATACACTCGCGCTGTGCCTCGCGCCGCGAGAGGAACGCCGTCGGCGCGCCGCGGCGGTTTTCGATAGACAGTATTTTGAAACAGACGGGTTTTCCGACGCGTGTGATCACGGCGATGTCTTTTATATCGCCGATGCTGAGGGCGGACTCGTCCTTTTCCATTATGCCGTCCATTACACCGAGATCGACGGTGAGTGCCATCGAACTGTCGCACATCGTGGCGGGAGCTTCGAGTATTTTTCCGCTTACCATTGCCTTTTCGAGCGACACGGAAGAATAGAGATACTCTCTGTTTTCCGCGCTCATGAATTTCATTCCTTCGGGTTTGTACGTGTTTTTCATGATATCCTCCGTTTTTTTCTTTGCTGTTAAAGGATATGCTGAAAAAAATGCGAATATGAAAAAGCCGAAAGATATTGTAAAAATAAACTGAAAGTGGTATAATTCACATGAAAGGCAAGGTAGACAATGAAAGCGAATTTCCACACTCATACTTACAGATGTCATCACGCGACGGGTGAGGACAGGGAATACTTTGAGGCGGCGGCGAGCCGCGGGCTTGAGGTGATCGGCTTTTCCGACCACTCACCGTATTATTTTCCAGAGGGGTACTACTCGAATTT
The DNA here is from genome assembly GCA_017542695.1 of Clostridia bacterium. Next base: position 3,262 of record JAFXWT010000071.1, on the reverse strand, counting down.
CAGAATGCGCCCCGACGAAGTTGACGGTTATGTCGGCTCGCTGACGACGATCGCGGAGGAATTTAAGGGGTATTTCAAAACGTACATCGGATACGAAATGGAGTATTATCCCGACCTGTTCGACCGCACACTTGCCGATGTGATCAAGCAAAACCGCTGCGACTATCTGATACTCGGTCAGCATTTCCCGAAAGTCGAGATGGGCAATCCTTCGTCCGGTTCGCCGCACGACAGAGTCGATGATATGAAAGATTACGTCGACAGCGTGTGCGCCGCGATGAAAACGGGATGTTTCTTTTACGTCGCGCACCCTGATCTATTCAATTTCACAGGCGACCTCGACATCTACCGCGAACAGATGAGGCGGCTTTGTACCGTTGCGAAAGAAACGGACACGCCGCTTGAAATAAATTTGCTCGGACTCAGGCAGGGGCGCGACTATCCGCGCGAGGAATTCTGGAAGATCGCCGCGGAGGTCGGAAATAAATCCATCCTCGGCTGCGACGCGCACCGCCCGTGCGATCTCGCCGATCCCGACGGGATATTGCAGGGGCTGAAATACGCCGAAAAATTCGGGGTCGAAGTCATCGAGCCGCTCGAACCAAAGCTGCTTAAGTGAGGCGGAAATGGGAGACAAGATAAGAAATCTGGAGCGCACGCCGTGGCGCGACGTTTACGACCGCGACTACGCGTTCTGCGAGTGCCCGGAATTTGACGGATATGCGTCGCTCATTCATTTTCTTGACGTGAAAAAGACGTTGACCTGCACATACGGCGACGGTGAGCCCGTCATTATAATCAAAAAAGGGTACTATTGGCTCCAATTTGCGCCGCGCGGCGAAAATTTCTGGCTGACGGCGCTGATGGATGAGAATGGCTGTTTCGACCACGCTTATTTCGATATGACAGATTACAACGTCATTTGTGGCGGCGGATCATATCTGTGCGACCTTTATCTCGACGTTGCGATAAAGAAAAACGGTTCGGTGTTCATGCTCGACGAGGACGAACTTGACGACGCGCTCGCGCGCGGGCAAATATCAAAAGAGCAGTTTGATAAGGCATATTTAACGGCAAAAAACGTTATCGGTCGCTTCGGCGGCGAGAAAACGCGCGAGATGATCGCGCTTTGCAAAAAATATTTTGCCTTACTCTTGCCTGATCTGACCGAGCGGAAGACGGTGAAAATGAACCTTTGCCGTGAGCCGTTTGATATGATCGGGCGCGGCGAAAAAACTGTTGAACTGCGGCTGATCGACGAAAAGCGTCGGGGAATTCATGTCGGAGATATTATTGAATTTGACTGCGATGGAGATACGCTCCGCGTCAAAGTCGTTGACCTTTACCGAGCCGACTCTTTCCGCGAACTTTTCGAGCGTTATCCGATGAAAGAAATGGGCTTTGATGGCTCTGAAACGGCCGAAGAAGGCGCCGCGTCGATGCGAGAATACTACTCTGAAGAAAAAGAAACCGAGTACGGAGTACTCGGAATCAAAATAAAAATATAAAGCAACGGTGCGCGTTTCGCGCACCGTAAATTTTATTTACCCTTGCTTTTTCAATATCATTTTGGCGTATATCTCGCGCAACTTGAACGGGAAGCAGATGAGCATGGCGAGCACCGCGCCGACAGCGGCCTGAAGAATCTGGAATGGCAGTTTTTCGATTACAACGGCATACGATTTTGCGACGTAGAAAAACGCGCGGCCTATCGAATAACCGACGACGTTGATCACGGCTCCGATCGTCACGCCGATCCCCGCCGACAGCGTGGGATGTTTTTTCATAATATAACGCGCAAAAACGGATATCACGACTGCTTGAAGTCCGTGAGTTACAAGCGACACGAACATCGGTGCGGGATAGAAAAACAGATCGCCGAGGAACGCCCCGACTCCGCCGACAAGAAATGCGGCAAGCGGATCAAACAGAATTGCGGCGGTGCAGATTATCACGTCGTTGAGATAAAGATGACCGCCCGGAACAGGTATGCCGAACGAGCTCATCGCTATGTTTATTCCCATGAACAGCGCAGTCAGCGTCATCCAGAGAAGCGTTTTTCTGAAATTTTTTTCGCTTTCCATAAATGCCTCTTTACAAATCGTTTTCTATATGATACAATGATTTTGGCAATACTGAAATAACCAAAACAGGAGAATTTTATATAACCAGATGAAAACGAAACAAAACGAAAAACCGCTTTATATCGGGATATATGAATCTATCCGTGAAAAGATCGTTTCGGGCGCTTATCGGCTGGGCTCGCGCCTGCCGTCGAAAAGGGAACTCGCCGCGGAGAACGGCGTCAGCGTCATCACCGTCGAGCACGCATACGCGCTTCTTTGCGACGAGGGGTACGTTGAATCAAAGGAAAAAAGCGGTTATTACGTCATTTACCGTGACAGCGACTTTATTTCGAGCGCGAAAAGCGAGCGCGCGCCTTTGTCCGAAACGGAGGTTTCCGTGCCTCATACGTACGAATTTCCTTTTTCCGTGCTTGCCAAGACCATGCGCCGTGTTCTTCTCGATTACGACAAACGCATTCTGATAAAATCGCCGAACACCGGCTGTGACGAGTTCAGACATGCGATCGCACAGTACCTTGCGCGTTCCTGCGGCATCTGCGTCGACAAAAAGCAGATAATCATCGGTTCAGGCGCGGAATATCTTTACAGCATCATTGCTCAGCTTCTCGGAAAAAACGGCGTTTTTGCGATAGAAAAGCCGTCGTACAGCGTCATTCGCCGTGTGTACGAGGCAAACGGGGTAAAATGTGAGGCGCTCAGGATGGGTGCGGACGGCATTCATTCGTCGGAGCTTGAAAGATCGCGCGCGCGAGTCCTGCACGTCACGCCGTTCAACAGCTACCCGTCGGGCGTGACCGCCACGGCGACAAAGCGCAGGGAATACGTCATTTGGGCAAAGGCGCGGGGCGGCTATATAATAGAGGACAATTACGATTCGGAAATGACCGTCTCGACAAAAAACGAAGACACGCTTTTTTCGCTGTCGGATGACGAAAACGTCATTTACCTCAACACTTTTTCGCAAACAATCTCGCGCTCGATGCGCGTCGGATATATGGTCCTGCCGGAAAAGCTACTCGACAAATTCGAGCAAACGCTCGGATTTTACTCATGCACCGTGCCGGTTTTCGAGCAATACGTACTCGCCGAACTCATTTCAAGCGGCGATTTTGAGCGACATATAAACCGCGTTCGTCGCGCAAAAAGAAAAAATAACAAAGAAAAGTGATTTTTTT
>JAFXWT010000070.1 GCA_017542695.1 Clostridia bacterium | reverse complement strand
GCCGGGCCGTGATCCTCGCGACGGGCGCACGTCACCGCCTGCTCGGGCTCGCGGACGAGGAGTCCTATGTCGGCAACGGCGTGTCGTTCTGCGCGGTATGCGACGGCGCGTACTACCGGGGCCGGGACGTCGCGGTCATCGGCGGCGGCAACTCCGCGCTCCAGGAGGCTCTTCTCCTTGCGAAGACCTCGAAGAGCGTTACCGTCGTTCAGAATCTCGACTATCTGACCGGAGAGGCAAGACTGCAGCAGGCTCTTGAGGCGCAGGACAACGTGAACGTGATTCTCGGCTCCGTCGTCAAGGAATTCAAGAGCGAGGGAGGGTCGCTCTCCTCCGTCGTCATCACCGGCGCGTTGGGCGAGCGCGAGCTTGCCGTCGACGGCGTCTTCGTCGCGATCGGTCTTGTTCCCGAGAACAAGCCCTTCGAAAACCTCGCCGCGCTCAACGGCTACGGCTATTTCGACACCGACGAGTCGTGCGTCACGAAGACTCCCGGCGTGTTCGTCGCCGGCGACTGCCGCTCCAAGCGCATCCGCCAGATCACGACCGCCAGCGCCGACGGCGCCGTCGCCGCCCTCGCGGCGATTGATTATGTTGATAATTGAGCGCGTGCGCTCAATTATCAGCGATATGAATTCCCTGCAGGAATTCGCGAGATAACTTCGTTGCGATATATCTCTGCGAGATGCGATATGCCCTAAAGGGCGTTATAGGAATTCATATCATCTCGCGCCGCGACCTTCGGGCGCGGCATATCGCATTTGAAAAATATATCGCATTTGCGAAGCAAATATATCGCCTTAAATAATGGCATATTCCATAAAGAAAACGAGACCCTGCGGTCTCGCTTTCTTTATGTCTCACTCTATCTTCCAATCTATCGGTTCGGAGCCGTGGGTGGTGAGGAAGGCGTTCGTTGTTGAGAAGTGGCGGCAGCCGAAGAAGCCGTTGTAAGCGGAGAGGGGGGACGGGTGCGCGGCGGTGAGGACGAGGTGATCGGGGTTTGTAAGGAGCGCGCGTTTCGCCTTGGCGTTTGCGCCCCAGAGGAGGAAGACGATCGGCTGAGGGGCGGCGTCGAGAAGCTCGATCACGCGGTCGGTGAAGATCTCCCAGCCGAGGGGGCGGTGGCTGTTCGGCTGACCCTCACGCACGGTCAGCACGGTGTTGAGGAGCAGAACGCCCTGTTTTGCCCACGAGGTCAGCTCACCGTGAGGCGGCGGGGCGACGCCGAGATCGTCCTGCAGTTCTTTGAATATATTTTGAAGGGAGGGCGGAGCGGGAACGCCGCGACGGACGGAGAAGCAAAGGCCGTGCGCCTGCCCCGGTCCGTGGTAGGGATCCTGCCCGAGGATCACCGCGCGCACGTCCTCGTACGCGGTGTATTTGAGCGCGTTGAAAATGTCGTGCATATCCGGGTATACCGTGCGCGTTCTGTATTCGGCGGCGAGCGCGCGCCGCAGCTTTTGGTAGTATTCCTTGTCGAACTCGCCCGAAAGAATTTCGTCCCAGCTGTTGCCTATGTGAACCATTTTTCCCTCCGAAGTTTTTCTCTTTATATTATAAGGCTGCAGAAAGTTTTTGTCAACCGATCAAATTTTTTCAAAAAAGGTATTGACAAACCGGAAAACAAGGTGTATTATCTCAATAGTACAGTAGTACAGTTTCCGAAAAGGAGGAACAAAATGGAGTGGAAGCTTGACAGAACGCGTCCGGTCAGCCCGCAAATCTGCGAGCGCATCTACGTCGGGATCGCCTCGG
>JAFXWT010000069.1 GCA_017542695.1 Clostridia bacterium | reverse complement strand
TCTCCACACCGGACGGGATCGTTACGCTCGTGAGATCATAGCAGAAAGCAAATGCATATTCCCCGATGCCCGTCACGGGGCATTCTCCAAGCGTTGCGGGGATCTCCACGTCTCCGCCCGCACCGTTATAGTGAGTGACGGTAGCCTTGTTGTCGGAGATGGAGTATTGCCAGTCGCTCTCAGCTTCCGCCGCAAACGCCGCCGTCGGCAGCAGCGCCGTCACAAGCACAAGCGCCAGTATAAAACTGATGATCCTTCTCGTTTTCATGTTTCTCATTCTCCCGTCTTTATTATTATTTATAACACTTTTTGAATGTGAACGGAGTGCTGTGGGCGCTCCGGCATACGCTCGTTCACTTTGGTAATATTCTTCAGGAAGATCTCGACCAGCTTCGGATCAAAATGAGTACCGGCTTCTTCCTTTATTACTTTGACGGCTTCCTCCGGCGGCATCGCCTTTTTATAGCATCTGTCGCTTATCAGCGCGTCGTAAACGTCCGCGATCGCCATGATCCTCGCGCAGAGCGGGATCTCGTCCCCCTTCAGCCCCGCGGGATATCCGGTACCGTCCCATCTTTCGTGATGGTACGTCGCGATGTCCGATGCGAATTGCAGGTAGCTTTCGTCCGTTATGCCGGATAAAACCTTGCGTACGATAACGCCGCCCGAACGAGTGTGATCCTTTATCTGCTCGAATTCCTCCGGCGTCAGCCTCGCCGGTTTTTTGAGTATCGTGTCGGAAACGACTATTTTCCCGACGTCGTGCATCGGCGCCAGCGTATAGATAAGATCCACGAACCTGTCGTTTATCTCGTCCGCATCGACGCCCTCTTTCATGGCGCCGTCGGCTATGAGCTTTACGTATTCTCTCGTTCTCGAAACGTGAAGGCCGGTGTCGGTGTCGCGGCTTTCGATCACGCTTGCAAGTCCGGAGATCATCTGCTCCTGCATTTCCGTTATATGCTTCTGATTGTTGACAAGCTCTTCGCGCGTGTCTTCCTGTACGAGGTCGTTATAGTAAATGTAGCAAAGGCAAGCTGCCATCCCGATACTGATATACGCGGTATGTATGTTCAGAAAAGTCACCGGCAGGATACCCGCTATAAGCGTCAGCACGATCATTATGATCGTCGCTTTGTCACGATGCTTGAAATTACGCCCTACAACGAACATACTTGCCATAAGATATAGCAGACTGAGAAAATAGAAGGCGGAGTAGAGAATGAAAGCGTCTCCCCGATGATACCCTTCCGCGTCAAAGCGGAATATCCATCCGAACGGAGCGGCGATCATCTCGATACATGCGTGCGGTATAAAAAACAATATGGCGATCTTCGACTGCCTGTGCAGACCCAAAGCGCCGGAAAAGAAGACCGCAATAGACGGGGCGACGGAAAACTGCAGTACCGTGATCACCGTAAGCAATGGAGCGTACGCCGGATCATAACGCCCGCAATGTACGGCGTATTCCGCGCAGGAGCAGAACAAAACCGCAATAAACGTGACGATATACCACGCTTTTTGCTGCCTGTTGAAGCCGGAATAACGGATCACGTGTATCGTCATCGCGATCATCAGTAAAACGATCAGAATAATAGAACTTAAATAAAAATCCATATTAACCTCGCAGCGATCCCGCTTTCTTAATCCATCATCATCGCGTCGAGCAGTTCGGTGCAATAAACGGTGAAGGACGTTTTTCCGTCCGTCCATACGACCTTGTCGCCGTCCGCTTTCGCCGACGCAAAGACTTTTTCGTCGTCAAGACGGGAAAAGCGGAG
>JAFXWT010000068.1 GCA_017542695.1 Clostridia bacterium | reverse complement strand
AATCGCCGTCGCTTCGTCGATATATTCTCCCGCGAGTATGAAATCCTCCGAATAAATTGCACAAATAGCGGCGTTCTGCCACACGAGTTCGTCAAACGGATCGACTCTCAGCGCCTGCTTAGCGTAACAGAGCGCCGACGTATAATCGGCCTCCTTTACACATTCCGATGATTTACTTATAAGAGATTCGCTGTCATACATGGTCCTGTCCCGTTCAGCCCCTGTCAGAACCGGAGCGTAAACGGAATAAATCGACTCCTCGACTTCGCGCAGAGTATCCCTAAGTTCATACAGCTTATTGACTTCCATCTTTTTCAGATAGTAAAAATCCAGCCCTTCTTCCGGGAACGTCGGCATGATCGACGCCCACGCATAGGATTCGATCGCCTCTTCTTTTTTTCCTTGCACTTCATACAGCAAGCCCTCAAAATACGTCGGATACGGCGAAGAGCAATTGATTTCGGCAATCGTATCAAAGCCGCTGTATCTGCTGCCGGAAGTGAAGGAATCGAGCGTGTCACCCTCGCCCTTTAACCAGAGAATATATTCCACGGCGTAGCGGAACGCGCTGACCGAAGCCCCGGCGAAGGAATAATAGTATTCGCTGTTGACCGGAAGCCCCATTTCCGACGTTTTATCGCCGCGCGTTTTAATCTCTTTCATAACGTTGATAAACTCGGAATAAGAAGATCCGTCGCCGACGATGGGATCATCTTTGACGTTGTCGGACGACGTTTGCTCCCCTCCGAATAATGACCGGAAATCGCAGGAGCAAAGCGAAAAAGTCATAAATACCGCTAACGCCAAAAACAGAAATCTCTTTAGCAATTTACAACCCTCCTCAATAGAAAGCAAACGGGGGTGGAACTTGTCCGCCCCCGAAGTATTACGGTGTTTCGACGTCGGAGCCCGTATAAAGGTATCTTAAATGAAAACCCGCGTCAGCGTCCTTGACGTCGTTGTAAGCGATGGTCACGCCGTATTCTACCGATACGTCAAGCCCCTTGTCGCCGAAGCCGTACACGTAATGATAGCGGGGATGTGCGTCCTCGATGGGTTTTGGAGTGCGCCGCGTGACCCAGTTTTCATTCTGACAGAGATACGCCTTTTCGGAGATCCTCTTGATCGTACTGCCTGAGGGCATGGTTTTCGTCTTTTTACCGGCGCCGCTGCCCTTGACATAAACGTCTTCCCACACGCCGTCTTTGTATTTCCCGATATAAGACTCCGTGACCTTGCCTTTTTTCATAATGACGTACCAATAGGTATCGCCCTTTCCGCCGAGGATGTGATCGACGTCGTCCCGGTACGCCTGATAATACTCAAAGCCGCCGTTTTCTTCTACAAGCTGAATGAACCGTTCTTCAAACATAACACTACCTCATGAGTTGATCCGGCTGAAAGAAATCAGAGTGGCTCACTATTGATTCACCGACACAAAAATATTGATCTGTGCGGTAGCGTTGCTGCCTATCCGAATCTGCAGCGGAATTCCGTTATACTCATAATCAGCGACCTGCTGCTCTCCGCCGGTCAGAGTATTTACGGTTTCAACTGAAAAACCTACGTCGGAAACCATGGCGGAAAGATCATTCAAAGTATCTGCAAGTGTCTCGTTGTCCGCGTAGCCGGTCACTGACAGGCTGTCATTTGTTATAAGCAGACTGACATTCTCTCCCGATTCTGCGTAATCAAGAGCCGGCAGTCCAATGGATGCCCACATCTCCTCGGTTGGCCAGGTATCACCGTCGCTGCCTACCGCATCCTGAAAAGCATAAAAGACATTTTCGGGGATTTCTCCGCCGCCGGAGATACCGTTGCCATTACCATTACCGTTAACATTGGCGCTTTCTCCTGCGTCAGCGCGCTCGCTTTCGATCAAATCTTCAAGTTCGTCATCAGACAAAGAAGAAAGCTCTCCATCTTTATAGAAGCGGGTCAGCAAAGTGGCGATCGCTTTTCCTTCGTAGGTAAAGACGAAATCGTAATAGCCGGGTTCACATTCTTCGGGATGCAGATAAAAGCTGCCCCATTCCGTTTCATCTGGATTTTCCGTATCCTCGGGATAATGAAGATCGCAATAGTTCGCAAAGTTCGGATCGAGATCGGAGAATTTGGCTTTGTTGTAATACTCCTGATCGTCGCGGTGCTTGAGTATCCAGACTCTGAGTCCGTAGGTCGCGTCGGTATCCGGGTAGAAATAGACCCATTCGTTCAGTTCAAAGATGCAGCGGACGTCGGTAAGGGAAGACTCTTTGCTGTTGAAGCCGTCCGTAGTGCCGGCTTGGTTGCCTTTGATGACCACGCCGCGAAGGACGGACGGATCCCTGTCGTCAAGATTGATGATATTCATCTTGCCGGTGAGTTTAGCCGCCTCGGCGTTATTGCCGCTTTGCGAAATGTTGTCGGCGCCTGATTCATTGCCGGACGGCTGATTGTCGCCTGTGCTGTTCGTGGACGGATTTGAACTGTTGTTCCCGGAACTTGAGGTTTTTTTGCCTTGCGAGGTGCTTCCCGAAGAGCCACAGGCCGCGAGTCCCAGTACTAAAACAAATGCCAGCACTATTGCTAATGTTTT
>JAFXWT010000067.1 GCA_017542695.1 Clostridia bacterium | reverse complement strand
GAGCGAGAGCAGCGTCGCGTTCAAGGGATATCTCTCCGTTTACGACGACACGGGCGACGAGGAGACGGAACACGACGGCAAGCTCTCAAAGATCGCCGAGGGCGAGCAGCTCGCGTGCGAGGATATAGTCGGCAAGCAGAACTTCACCGAGCCGCCCGCGAGATACACCGAGGGATCGCTTATCAAGGTGCTCAAGGAAAAGGGGATCGGTCGCCCGTCGACTTACGCGCAGACGATCACGACGATCATCGACCGCGGCTACGTCACGCTCGAAAAGAAAGTGTTCAGATCGACGCCGCTCGGAAAAGCGACCGTCGAGCTGATGAAAAAGAACTTCCCGAAGATAGTCGATTACAAATTCACGGCGAACGTCGAAACGTCGCTTGACAAGATCGCCGACGGCGAGGAATCGTACACCGAGGTGCTGACGGATTTCTACGGCGGCTTTGAAAAGACGCTCTCCGAGGCGCAGAAGCACCTTAAAGAGAACAGAGTGAAGATACCCGACGAGGAATCGGACATAATCTGCGAAAAATGCGGGCGCAAGATGGTGATAAAAACGGGCAAATTCGGCCGATTCGCCGCTTGCCCCGGTTATCCCGAATGCAAGAACACGAAACCGCTCGACGAGAAGAAAAAGACTGTCGCGCCGAAAGCCGAGCCCGAACAAACCGACGAGGTGTGCGACAAGTGCGGCGCGCCGATGGTGATCCGCACGTCGAGATACGGCAAGTTCTACGCCTGCACGGCGTTCCCGAAGTGCCGCAACACGAAAGCGATCCGCGAGGAGATAGGCGTCGCCTGCCCGAAGTGCGGCGCGCCGATCGTAAAAGGTCACGGAAAGAAAAACTCCGTCTTTTACAGCTGCTCGCGTTATCCCGAATGCGATTTTTCGATGTGGGATCGTCCGACGGACAAAAAATGCCCCGAGTGCGGCTCGATGCTCGCGCTGAAGGAGAGCAAAAACATCCTTCAATGCACGAACAAAGAGTGCAAATACAAAGAGGAAAACAAGTGAATATAAAAAACGCTCGGCTGAAACCGAGCGTTTTTTTGCTTTTTTATTCTTTCCCGAACACCGCGCCGTCGGGGAGTTTGATAAATGTGAACGAATCCGAGCCGTCGGCGATGAAAACAAGCGTGTCTCCGACGATTTTGAATTTGAATGTTTTTGTTATCGGGCCGTTCAACGTTACGATGTTGTCGTCGGTCAGCGTTAGCAGGTCGCCGTCGATCGTGTATTTTCCGACGCCGATATAGCTTGATATCATTGTTTCATAATACTGACACGTTCCGTCGTTGTAAAGCGTTATCGAAAAGCGGTCGATGCCGTACGTGCCGTCGGGACGCGCGTTCGGGCGGACATATCTCGCGCGGATCGTGTCGTCGTCGGGCATGGTGGGGACTGATATCGGCTCTTCTGTGGCTTCGGGAGCGGTCGATCCGTAGGGATCATCGAAATAAAAAATCATGTCTTCGTAATGAGAAGATTTCACCGCGTCTTTCCAAAGAAGTTTTCCCGATTTGTCGTACATTCCGTAAACCGTTTCGGTATTGTACCATGTCGAACTTATATACTGCGGTGTATTTTCGTATATCCCCGTTCTATTTTCGGATACGATGAGATATTTGTCGCCGTAGTCGACGATCGCCGTCACATATCCGTCGGCAAAATTATTGAACATTATGTCGTTTCTGAATATTTCTTTTCCGTCGAGAAATCCCACGCGCTCGCGCACACCGCCTTTCGACGAGTTTTTATTCATCGATAAAATGTTGAAATCGGTATCGACTTTGATCGTTAACTTGACGGGATAGCCGTCTTTCGACCCATTTTCTTTGAAATCTCCGTCTTTCGACTGCACATATGCCGAAAAAGTGAAATATCCGCCCGTTAAAATACCTTTTTCATAGGCGATCGTATCGTCGTCAATCCAGTCGAAACTGCTGCCGCCGATAAGGCGTTTATTGACTGCATTTCCGCTCTTGTCGAGTTTTACAAGCATTATATCGGTCGGAGATCCGACGCCGACGGTTTTCGTTTCGGGCGTCTGAAAATCGCCGAAAACATAATAGTGATCGCCGACCTCGCGTATTTCGCGCAGCGCCCGACCTTCAACGGATTCAAACTCCGTTTTCCATTCCTGATTTCCGTTTTTGTCGTATTTTACGATGTAAGACGAAAAGCCATCCTCACTCATCCACTTGCCGTTTTCAATGTGATCCGAAAAAGCGAGCGTAAAGATAAACCCGCCGTCGCTCGTCGCGGTAAGACCGTAAATGCGGTATCCGTAGCCTGTTTCAAGCGTCACTTTTGCGAGCGTCTTTCCGTCAAAGCCGAGCGATTCTGTCACGTAGCCCATGGAATATCCTTTTTCGTCCGAATCGGCTGTATTGCATTTCAGCAGTTTGTCTTTGAACGCTTCCGCTTTGTAAAAGAGATTTCGCTCGACGATATCCTTGAAATCATCGGGCACGGCGCCGAAGGGCACCGTCGTGTGAAATTCATTATTCACAATATTTTGCCCGGTGTTGCTCCCGCACGAGCAAAGCGACGCGATGAGCATCAGCGCGGCGAGCGCCGCCGCAAAAAGTTTTGCGTGGATCATGCCGTCCTCCTTTTTTTATGATCAATATCCGTATTCGACCTGACCGAACGCCGCACCGTCTGGCAGGGGAGAATTTGCAAAATTATCCGAACCCACGATGAAATAATACAAGATGTCGTCAACGAGTTTGAAGCGGTAAGTCTTGCGGCCGTCCTTCGCGCTGCGGGCGGTATCATCTGTCAGGATGAAAAATTCGCCGTCGAATTTGTACGTTCCCTTGCCGACGCGGGTCGCGGACAGCGACTCGGAGTACTCGAACGTGCCGCCCTTTGTAAACGTTATCGAAAAGAAATCGCCTCCGGCGTTTTTGCGGATATACGTTCCGTCAAGCGTCGGCTCCTTCGCCTCGCCGCACGCGACAAACGTGAGAAGTGTCGCAAAGACGACGATGAGCGCCGCCGCAACTCTCAATAATTTCATTTTTTTGTCCTCCCGTGTGGATTTTCACACCTATATGATAGCACAAACGCGCCGCCGTGTCAACAAACGTGTCAATAAATCATTTTTCTTTTGAACTATTTTCTCCAAAATCTTGAAATGTTCACATTTTTGGTATATAATATAAAATTATAATGGATAAGTATATTTTCGGAGAAATGAATGAGAATTATTCTTGATGTAATGGGTGGTGACAATCCGCCGGAGGAATTCGTCAAAGGGGCGGTGCTCGCAAAGAGCAAATTCAGAACGAACATCACGCTTGTCGGCAACGAGAGGATCATACGCGAGACGCTGAAAAAGCTCTCCGTGCCGGAAAAATGGTTTGAGATCGTACACGCCGACGACGTTGTGACGATGGAGGACGACCCAATGAGCATCACCGGCACGCATTCTTCCTCGTCGATGGCGAAGGCGCTGAAAATGATAGCCGACGGCCACGGCGACGCGGTCGTTTCCGCGGGAAACACGGGCGCGCTGTTCACGGGCGCGACGCTCATCTGCCGCAGGATCAAAGGAGTGCGCCGCGCGGCGCTGGCGATGATAATGCCTTACAAAACGCCGACGCTGCTGCTCGACTGCGGCGCTAACGTGACGGTGACTCCGGAGTATCTCGTTCAATTCGCGTATCTCGGCTCGGTTTACATGGAGCGGGTGATGGGAGTGGAAAATCCGCGCGTGGCGCTGCTTAACAACGGAACGGAAACGCACAAGGGCACGGAACTTGTCAAAGAGGCGTATCGGATGCTTTCCGAGGCCGACGCGATAAACTTCGTCGGCAACATCGAGGGCAAGGACGCGATGTTCGGCGCGTGCGACGTCATCGTCACCGACGGATTCACGGGCAACGTACTGCTGAAAACGTGCGAGGGCATGAGCCGATTCGTCGTCGAAAAGCTCCACGAAAAGATCTTCGGCGGCGTGCGCGGAAAGCTCTCGGAAATGCTCAAGCGCCGCGACGTCGACCGCTTCTCGAAGATGTTTGACGCGAAAGAGTACGGCGGCGCGCCGTTCCTCGGGATATTGAAGCCCGTCATCAAGGCGCACGGCTCGTCCGACAAGGTCGCCGTCTGCGCGGCGATCGGGCAGGCGATAAAATGCGTCGAGATGGGAGTGACGGAGCAGATATCCGCCTGCTCCGACAAGTTCGCAAAATACAACCCCGTGCGGAACATAAAGACCGAGCGGACGGAGAACACACAATGAATTACACCGATTTTGAAGAAAAAATAAATTACGTGTTCCGCGACGTTTCGCTTCTCGTTGAGGCGACGTGTCACTCGTCGTACGCGAACGAGCGGCGGGATGAGAATATAAAGAGCAGCGAGCGGCTTGAATTTCTCGGCGACTCGGTGCTGTCTATGATCGTCAGCGAATATCTGTTCCTGACCTATCCCGACTACGAGGAGGGCGTGCTCTCGCGCATCCGCCGCGAGATAGTGGACAGCGTTTCGCTCGCAGAGTTCGCGCGCGAGATCGGGCTCGGAGACGTGCTCCTTCTCGGTCACGGCGAGGAACAGCTCGGCGGGCGGGACAGGCAGTCAAACCTCGAGGACGCTTTTGAGGCGCTCGTCGCCGCGATATACCTCGACGGCGGCATCGAAGCGGCGAGCGCGTTCGTTTTGCCGTTCGCAAAGAGGACGGCTGAAAAAACGCTGAATCAGCGCAAGCTCAACGATCCCAAAACGAAACTTCAGGAGATCGTGCAGATGGGCGGCGCGGCGTCGCCGCGATACGTCATTACGGGCGAGTCGGGGCCGGACCACAAGAAGGTTTTTGAATGCGACGTGCTCGTCGAAAACAACGTGATGGGGCACGGCACGGGTCCGAGCAAAAAGGAAGCCGAAAAGGCCGCCGCCGAAGAGGCGCTGAAACGTTATTTTCCCGACGACTGATGAAAACTCACGTAAATATCCCGATCTTCATTCCCCATCTCGGTTGCCCGCATAACTGCGTGTTTTGCAGTCAAAGGAAAATATCGGGGCACGAAAAAGCCGATTTTTCGGCGGTCGGGCGCGAAATCGAAACGGCGCTTTCGACAGTAAAAGATGGGCAGGAGGCGCAGATCGCATATTTTGGCGGGAGTTTTACGGGAATCGACCGCGGCGATATGATATATCTTCTCACCATAGCGAAGAAATTTATCGACGCGGGGCGGGTGAAGTCGATACGCCTTTCGACGCGCCCCGATTATATTGACGAAGAGATACTTGACATCCTCGAAAAATACGGCGTGCGCTCGATCGAGCTCGGATTGCAAAGCATGAACGACAGGGTGCTCGCCGTCTGCGAGCGAGGGCACACCGCCGAGTGCGGCGAGCGCGCGTGTGAAATTATAAAGGCGCGCGGCTTTGAGCTGATCGGTCAGATGATGACGGGGCTTCCCGGATCGAGCTTTGACGACGACGTTATGACGGCAAGGAAGATCGCCGCGATGTGCGACGGCGCGCGTATATATCCGACGGTCGTTTTCCGCGGCACGAAGCTGTGCGACATGGCGGAAAGCGGCGAATATGAAATGCCGACGGAGGAGGAGCTGATCGACCGCACGGTCGGCGCTCTGCGCGAGTTTTACAAAGCGGGAAAACCCGTGATACGCCTCGGACTTCAGGCATCCGACGGGGTGCTCGACGAGGAGAGCGTCTATTCGGACACGTATAGTCCCGCAATGGGCGAAATATGTTATTCGCGTCTCTACCGCGAGCTGATCGAAGAAAAAATACCCGCGGGCGCGCAAGACGTCGAGATACGCGTCGCCGTGCGCGCGCTTTCCAAAGCGATAGGGCAGAGGGGCGATAACAAAAAATACTTGATCGAAAAATACGGTCTGCGTCGGGTGAGATTTATCGGCGATACGACGCTTTCCGACTACGATGTAAAAATAAACAAGTGGGAGAACAAATCGGATGAGACTTAAAACTCTCGAACTTCAGGGATTCAAATCATTTCCGGACAAGACGGTCATATCCTTCGACAAGGGGATAACGGTCATCGTCGGCCCGAACGGAAGCGGGAAATCGAATATTTCGGACGCTATGCGCTGGGTACTCGGCGAAATGTCGACCAAAAGCATGCGCGGGCAGAAGATGGAGGACGTCATTTTCTCCGGCTCACAGAAGCGCAGTCCGATGGGATATGCCGAGGTCACGGTGACTTTCGACAATTCGGGCGACGACGGCGAGCGGTTCGAGTCGATGGCGGATTACGACGAGGTGTCCGTTTCCCGCCGCTACTACCGCGTCGGTGAGGGAGAATACTTCATCAACAAAAAGCAGGTAAAGCTCCGCGACGTGCATGAGCTTTTCATGAATACGGGACTCGGAAAAGGCGGGTATTCGATCATCGGTCAGGGAAAGATAGCGGAGATCATCTCGCAGAAAAACGAGGAGCGCCGCGCCGTTTTCGAGGAAGCGGCGGGCATATCCAAATACCGCTATCAGAAGCAGGACGCGGAAAAGAAGCTCGATCAGACGAACGCGAACCTTCAAAGCGCGGAGATAATCCTCTCCGAACTCGAAGCGCGCGTGAAGCCGCTCGAAAAAGAGGCGGAAAAGGCGAGAAAATATCTTGAAATATATGAAGCGAAGAAAGCGGTCGACATCGCGCTCTCGTTGTTCGACATAGACGCGGCAAAGGAAAAAGTCGAAAAACTCGCGTCGGAACTCGTTATTTCAAAGGCGGGGCTCGACAGTATCGACCAAAGCATCGCGTCTCTTGAGGCGCAGAACAATTCGACCTACGACGCGCTCATGCAGAGCAAGGAAGAGAGCGAAAAGAACATCATCGCCGCGGGCGAGGCGGCGGCGCGCGCTCAGGCGGCGGAGGCGGAGATAAGGATAGCACTGACGTCGAACGAGCATTACGCCGAAATGGCTAAAACGTCCGAGTCCAAGCTCGCGTCCGAGCAGAAGCAATACGAGGCGGCGCTCGCCGAATACCGCGAAATGTCGCGTGAACTTCAGGGCGCGGAAAAGAAAAAGAGCGCGATAAGCGATAAGATAGCCGACGTCGACGCGGAGATCAGCGAAAAGCTCGCCGAAGCGGGAAAGAGCGAGGCGCAGCTTTCCGAAACCGAAGAAATGCTCGAAGCGGCAAAGGCGGCGGAGGTCGAAACGAAGGTCGCCGTCACCGTCGCGCAGACTCAGATGCAGACCGACAAGGACAAAAAGACCGAGCTTGCGGACGAGATAAAACAGCGCGAAAATGACATTGCCATGTTTGAGGAGCGCGCTCGCACGGCGGAGGAAAAGATCGCCGATTACGACGAAAAGGCGGAGGAAATAAAATCGAAGCTCGACAGTATCGACGCGGAGAAAGCGGAGATAGCAAAGGAGCGCGAGAAGCTCGCAAGCGATAAAAACTCGCTGTTCCTCGACGTGTCGCAGAGAACGCACCGCATACAGAATCTCAAACGCATGGAGGAACTGCTCGACGGGTATTCGAGCGCCGTCCGCTTTGTCGTCAACGAACACAAAGCGGGGAAGATCACGAGCCCCGACGGCAAAGCGCCGACGGTCTACGGTCCCGTGTCGAAGCTTATCGAGGTCGAACTGAAATATTCGACGGCGGCGGAGGTCGCGTTCGGCGCGGCGCTGCAGAACATCGTCGTCGAGAACGAGGGCGACGCGAAGTGCGTCATCGCTTATCTGAAAAAGAAAAACGCGGGACGCGCGACGTTCTATCCGATCTCGACGATGAACGGAAAAACGCTCGACGCGCGCGCCGAGGGGATATCGTCGGAAAAAGGTTACGTCGCCGTCGCGTCCGAGCTTATCAAAGCGGACAATAAATACGCGGGGATCATCGCGTCGCTCGTCGGCCGCGTCGTCGTTTGCGACAACATCGACAACGCCGCCAAAATAGCGAAAAAGACGGGATATAAATTCAAATGCGTCACGCTCGACGGTCAGGTCGTCAACGCGGGCGGCTCGCTCACGGGCGGCTCGGTGTCGGCGGAGGGCGGTATGCTCTCGCGCCGCTCACAGATCGAAAAGCTCGAAAAAGAGGTCGAGGAAACAAGCCGCCGTATGGCAGACGTTGAGAAGAAACTTTCGGCGCTCGACGAAAAAGAGGAAAAGCTGAAAAAGGACGAGGGCACGGTGCTCGGCTCGGCTGCCGTGATAAAGACGCTTCACGACGCGGAATCGACGCAGCTCGAGGTCATAAAGTCGAACATCTCCGTTGCGAAAGAAACCGTGGAGAAACTGAAAGGCGAGGAGACCGCCGTCACCGCGCGCGCGGAAAGGGACGGTGAGAGCGTCGAGCAGCTTAAAAAGAAAGAGGAGGAGTGGCGCGACAAACAGGCGACGCTCATCCGCACGATCGCCGACATATCGGGCGAGCAGAAAGAAACGATGGCGGAGGTCGAAAAGCTCCGCGCGTCGCGCTCCGAGCTTGAAATGTCGCTTGCGATAGAGGATAAGGCGTACGAGCTCAAGAGCGAGAACGCCAATGCGTCGAAGGCGCGCCTCGACGAGCACGAAAGAGCGCTTTCGGACGAAAAGGAAAATTCGGCTTCGCTCGAAGAAAAGATAAAGCAGAACAAGGAAAAGATCGCGGAATACGAAAAGGAAAAAGCCGAGGCGCTCGCCGAGCAGGCGGCTCTCGAGGCGAAGAAGGGCGACATCGCGTCGGAGAGCGCGCGGATTGAAGAAAAGCTGGCGTCGATCAGACAAAAGCAGAGCGACGCCGCGCACAGCCGCGAGCTTGCGTTCGAGGAATACACAAGACTCGACGCATCGCACACGCAGATGTGCGAAAAAGAGGACGCGCTCGTCGCGTTCCTCTGGGACACTTACGAGCTTACATACTCCGCGGCGAGCGAGCTGGGATACGAAAGGATCACTCCCGAAGCGCGTCACGAGGCGGTGCAGAGGCAGACGAAATACAAAAACGTCATGCGCTCGCTCGGCAGCGTGAACGTCAACGCCATCGACGAATACGCCGAGGTCAAGGAGAGATACGAATACTACACCGATCAGATCGACGATCTGCACAAGTCGCGCGTCGATCTCGAAAAGATCATTTCATCGCTCGAAGAGCAGATGAAAGAGGATTTTTCGCGCACGGTCAGTGAGATCAATACGAATTTCGGCAGGGTGTTCTCAGAGCTGTTCGGCGGCGGTCACGCGGAAGTCAAGATCACGGATAAGTCGAACATCCTCGAGAGCGGCATCGAGATAAACGTCGCGCCTCCGGGGAAGATAATCAAGAGCTTGTCGCTCTTGTCGGGCGGTGAGCAGGCGTTCGTCGCCATTGCGCTCTACTTTGCGATACTTCAGGCAAATCCGTCTCCGTTCTGCATAATGGACGAGATCGAGTCGGCGCTTGACGAGGTCAATGTCGACAAATTCGCCGAGTACGTCAAAAAGTACTGCGAGAAGACGCAGTTCGTGCTCATCACGCACCGCCGCGGCACGATGGAAGCAGCGGAGCGTCTTTACGGCGTGACGATGCACGAAAAGGGAATATCCGACGTGCTGTCGATCGACGTATCCGAAATAGCGTCGAAAATCGGCGCGGACATCAAATAACAAGGTGGTACCATGGGATTTTTCGAGAAACTGAAAAACGGGCTGGCTAAAACGAAGGCCGCCCTTGCAGAAGGAATAAACAACATTTTCAAGAATTTTCGCTCTGTCGACGAGGATCTGATGGACGAGCTCGAAGAGCTGCTCATCACTTCCGATGTCGGAGTGGAAACGACGATGGAGGTGCTCGACACGCTCCGCGACCGCATCAAAACGGAGAACATCAAGGACCCCGAACAAGTAAAACAGGCGCTTTTTGAAATACTCCGTCAGATGATAGGCGACGGCGAACCCGTCAAGACGGGCGAGGGGATGACGGTCATCCTCGTCATCGGCGTCAATGGCGTCGGAAAGACGACGTCGATCGCCAAGATAGCGAATGTGATGAAAGAAAGCGGCAAGCAGGTACTGCTGGCCGCGGCGGATACGTTCCGCGCCGCCGCCGCCGATCAGCTTCGCGTCTGGGCGGAGAGAGTCGGAGTCGGGATCATCGCGCAGTCGGAGGGATCCGATCCCGCCGCCGTCGTGTT
Organism: Clostridia bacterium; assembly: GCA_017542695.1. The sequence goes on along the minus strand of JAFXWT010000067.1, from coordinate 5,156 downwards.
CGACGCGGCGAACGCGGCGAAAAAGCGCGGCGTCGACGTGCTGATAATCGACACGGCAGGTCGCCTGCACAACAAAAAGAACCTGATGAACGAGCTTGAAAAGATCAACCGCGTCGTCGACCGCGAACTGCCGGACAGCGTGCGCGAAACGCTCCTTGTGCTCGACGCGACAACGGGGCAGAACGCCGTCATTCAGGCAAAGGAATTCAAAAACGCCGCGCCGATCACGGGGCTTGTTCTGACAAAGCTCGACGGAACGGCAAAAGGCGGAATCGTTATTTCGATAAAGAAGGAGCTTGACATACCCGTAAAATTCATCGGCGTGGGCGAGAAGGTCGACGACCTCGAAGTTTTCGACGCGGATGAGTTTATCAGGGCGCTGTTTGAATGATATGGAAATAGTAGTGGCGTCTAACAATAAACACAAAATAGTCGAGATTGAGACGTTCCTCAAAAAATACGTTCCCGACGTGAAAGTGCTGTCGCTTTCCGATATCGGATACGACAAAGAGATCGTTGAAAACGGCAAGACGTTTGAAGAAAACGCGCTGATAAAGGCGAGAACTATAGCAAAGCTCGGACACATCGCCGTCGCGGACGATTCGGGGCTCATGGTCGACGCGCTCGGCGGCAAGCCCGGCGTCTATTCCGCGAGATACGCGGGCGAGCCGTGCGACGACAGGAAGAACAACAAAAAACTGCTCGCCGCGATGGATGGGCTTTACGGCGACGAGCGGAGCGCGAAATTCGTCTCCGTCATCGCGGGCGTTTTCCCGGACGGCAAGAGCGTCACGGCGCGCGGCGAATGCCCCGGCGAGATGCTGACGGAATATCGCGGCACGGGAGGGTTCGGATACGATCCGCTCTTTTACTACGCGCCGATGGGCAAAACGTTCGCCGAAATGACGGCGGACGAGAAAAATCAGATCAGCCACCGCGCCCGCGCGATGGCGGCGTTTGCGGAAAAATTCTCAAAGGAGCTAAAATAATGCTTACATCGAAACAGAGAGCGTACCTGCGCGGCGTTGCGTCGACGCGGGAGACGATTTTTCAGGTCGGCAAGGGCGGCCTCGGAGAAAACATGATAAAGTCGATCTCCGACGCGCTCGAAGCGCACGAGCTGGTGAAGATAAACACGCTCGACAACAGCGAATACGGGCCGCGCGAAGCGGCCGAGGAGATGGCGGCGGCGCTCGGCGCCGACATCGTATGCGTGATCGGAAACAAATTCGTGCTTTACCGCGAGTCCGAAAATCACCGCGCGATAAGCACGACGGTAAACTCGATATGAGACTCGGCGTTTACGGCGGCACGTTCAGCCCCGTTCATTTCGGGCACGTGCGCGCGGCGCGCGCGTTCATCCGCGAGCTTGCGCTTGACAAGCTGCTCATAGTTCCCGCAAGCGTTCCGCCGCATAAGTCGGCGGAGGGGATCCTTCCGGCAGACGAACGGTTGAAGCTGTCACGGCGCGCGTTCGGCGGCATTTCCTTTGCAAAAGTATCGGATATCGAGGTCACGCGCGAGGGGAAGAGCTACACTTTTGACACGCTTTCCGCGCTCAGAGCGGAGGGGTACGACGATCTGTATCTTCTCTGCGGCACAGACATGATGATGACGTTCGACACGTGGTACAGATTTGAGGACATTTTCTCGCTTGCCACCGTCGCGCTCGCGCAGAGATACGTTTTGTCGGCGGATGAAAAAAGAAAGATCGACGAAAAGATCGCATATTACAAAGAAAGATACGGCGCGAGGATAATCGAGCTGAAAGTAAAGCCGACGGAGGTATCGTCGACAGAGCTGCGAAAAATGATTGCACGGGGCGAGGACGCTTCGAGATTTATCCCCGCAAAAGAATACGCATATATCAAAAAGAAAGGCCTTTACCTTGTCAAATGAAGAACTGATCGGCTATCTCAAAAGCGAAGCCGAAAAATATGAATCAAACGAAAGATACGCGCATTCGCTCGGCGTTTACGAGGAATGTCTGTACTATTCGCATAAGCTCGGGCTCGGCGAGCGCGAACAGCTCGTTCTCTCATGCGCGGCGATACTTCACGATATCTCAAAAGACTTGCCCGATTACGAGGTGCGCGCCCTTTGCGAGCGCGGCGGGCTGAAATACTCGCCGTCGCCGGTGCTGCATCAGGACACGGGAGCGCAGTTCATAAAAGAAAATTACTCCGCCGCGCTCGGCGATCTGACGGGCGACGTCGCGGGCGCTGTATCAAAACACACGACGGGCGGCAACAATATGTCGCTTTGCGATATGACGCTTTTCGTCGCCGATTACACCGAGGCGGGCAGAAAATATCAAAGCTGCGTCAAAATGAGAGAATATATCCACTCCGAATGTGAAAAAATAGTCAAAAAAGACAGAGCGGCGGCGACGCTTGTAATGGCTCGCGCGGTATACGATATTTGCCGCATGACGATAGATCACCTGAACGCCAGAGGCGCGGTGATAGACGCGCGCACGGCGGCGACCGAAGCGCTCATGCGCTCGCTCATTAAGGAGTAAAACTTGAAACAAAACAAAAGAATAAACATCGACCTTATTCTGACTTTCACGGCGGCGATCCTCGCCTTCGCGTCGGTCGTGACGGTGTTGTCGTTCATTTTCATCGGACAAAACGTCGCGCCTGCGATGAAGGAGCTCGAAGAGCTCGAAACGCGGCGCAAGCCGGGATATTACACGTTCGTTATCGCGGGGCTCGACACCACGTCGAACAACACCGACGTGCTGATGCTCGCGTCGATCGACACGAACACGGGAGAAATAAAAATACTTCAGATACCGCGCGACACGTTCATATCGAAGGACGTGACGGGATATAAGAGCACGTCGAGGATAAACGGCATATTTGTCACCGAATACAACCGCGCGAGAAACGAGGGGATGAGCGGCTCGCGCGCTCAGAAAGCCGCGATGGAAAAGCTGAAAACGACGATCGGGGACGCGTTCGGCACCGAGATCGACGATTACGTGCTTATCAGCGTCTCGGCGTTCCGCACGATAGTCGACGCCGTCGGCGGCGTGTGGTTCGACGTGCCGTACGACATGGACTACGAGGATCCGTATCAGGATCTGTATATCCATCTCAAAGCGGGATATCAGCTCCTTGACGGCGATCACGCCGAGCAGCTGATACGCTTCCGCGAATCGACGACGGCGGACATCGGGCGCACGGGCGTGCGCGGTAACTTCCTCAAAGCAATGGCAAGGCAGGTCAAGGAGAATCTGAACATCGGCTCGGCGCTGACGATAGTCGGCGAGATAATTTCAAAAACGGTCACGTCGATAGACATCGGCGAGGCGGTGAAATTCACCCGCGCCGTCTACTCCGCGCCACTCGACGCGATGGAAATAAAAACCGTGACTTGCAGTTCGGTATACGATGCGGAAACGGGCAAATGGACTCCGTGCGTCTACCTCAACCGCCTCGGCGCGCTCGACGATGTGAACAACTTCGTCAACGTGTTCAGGGAAGATATTTCAGTTGAAAATTTTGACGCTGACGGGCTTTTCCTCGACAGAGAAAGCAAGGCGGCCGCGGCGTATTATAACAGGGAGGATATAAAATGACACAAACAGAAGCAAAGACGCTCGTCGGCGCCGAGCCGCGCGAGATAGCGGACGCGATAGTGAAGGTGCTTGACGACAAGAGCGCGCGCGACATCAAGCTGCTCCGCGTCAACGACAAGACGGTCGTCACCGACTATTTCGTGATCTGCACGGCAAATTCGACGACGCAGGTCAAATCCCTCGCGGGCGAGATCGAATTTAAGCTCGGCGAGATGGGTCTGTCTCCCGCGCACGTCGAGGGCTATGACGGCAGCACGTGGATAGCGATGGACTACCTGCACGTCATCGTGCACATCTTCCACCGCGATCAGAGAGAATTCTACAAGCTCGAAAAGGTCTGGGCGGACGCGGAGGATATCCCGCTCGCGCTGACCGAAAAATAAGGAGATACTTATGACATACGATTTTAAGACAATCGAGCCGAAATGGCAGAAAATCTGGGACGATAAAAAGGCGTTCGCCGCCGTTGACGGCTCCGACAAAAAGAAATTCTACTCGCTCGTCGAGTTCCCGTATCCGTCGGGCGCGGGGATGCACGTCGGGCACATAAAGGCGTATTCGGGGCTTGAAGTTATCTCCCGCAAAAGACGCATGGAGGGATATAACGTCCTTTTCCCCATCGGGTTTGACGCTTTCGGTCTGCCGACGGAAAACTACGCCATCAAGACGAACACGCACCCGCGCATCGTTACCGACAAGAATATAGAGAAATTCACCTCCCAGCTCCGCCGCGTCGGATTCGCTTTCGACTGGGACAGAGTAGTCGATACGACGGAAGAGGACTATTACAAATGGACGCAGTGGATATTCCTTAAAATGTTTGACGCGGGGCTTGCGTTCCGCGACACTGCACTCGTAAACTACTGCCCGTCGTGCAAGGTCGTGCTTTCAAACGAGGACTCGCAGGGTGGCAAATGCGACATCTGCCACAGCGACGTCATTCAGAAATCCAAGGACGTGTGGTACCTTCGCATAACGAAATATGCCGACAGGCTCATCGACGGTCTTTCCGACGTCGAGGCTTCGTCGAGCATCAAGCAGCAGCAGATAAACTGGATAGGCCGCTCGACGGGCGCGTTTGTCAACTTTGACGTTTCAGGCACAGACGAAAAACTGAAAATCTATACCACCCGCCCCGATACACTTTTCGGCGTTACGTTTATGGTAATGGCGCCGGAGCATCCGCTGATCGAAAAATACGCGGATAGGATCAAGAACATCGACGCGGTGAACGCATACAAGACGGAATGCGCCAAGAAAACGGAATTTGAGCGCACCCAGCTCGTCAAGACGAAAACGGGCGTGAGACTCGACGGGCTGACGGCCGTCAACCCCGTTACAAAGAAAGAAATACCCATCTACATAGCCGATTACGTTATGATGGGCTACGGCACGGGCGCGATCATGGCAGTCCCCGCGCACGACACGCGCGACTACGAATTTGCCAAGACGTTCGGTATCGATATCGTCGAGGTCATCAAGGGCGGCGATATCGAAAAAGAAGCGTACACCGAAAGCGGCGAGATGATAAATTCCGGTTTCCTCAACGGTCTGACGACGAAAGAGGAAT
>JAFXWT010000066.1 GCA_017542695.1 Clostridia bacterium | reverse complement strand
TGGGTTTGATAAATCACATTCGAACCTTTCGTTCTCTGCGCCGCTGACCTGTTTTTATGGAGGAAAGTTATGAAACATAATAAAGGATTTACTTTGGTCGAATTGCTTGTTGTCATAGGTATTCTGGCAGTTCTCGCAGCCATCGCAGTCCCGTCAGCGGCCGGATTGATCGAAAAGGGCAACGTTTCTGCCGATGCCCAGAATGCAATCGAAATGTCCAACGCTATCGAGCGCTGGGTTGGAGAATATGAAGTGTACATCGCTGAGGCAAACGCCGGTACGCTTGATTCAAGCGATCCTGTTGTTGGGCGTGTTACAAATACAATAAAAACTGTCGACACAGGCTTTGACGTAACCGACAGAACAACAGTCAAGAAATTCGAAAAGGGAACTCCCGGTTCCCCTGAAACTACAAGAAAAGGATCTATTGACCGTACAACCAAGTATCCGACCAGTGAAAAAATGGTCAAAGCCGTTATCTCCAACTACACCAAGATCAAGGGTGAGAGCTTCGAGCCGAAGCAGAAGACCATGTCGTTCTTCTACTGCCCGACTGCAGGTGCGATTGTCGTCGCTGATTCAAATTCGATTGTTTCTGACCTTAATACGCAGGTTAAGAACGGGGTTGACGCTAGGGGAAACGTTCTCGCCAGGACCGTTGTCTGGCTCAACCTTACTACTACAGCAGAAAATGATATAGTGCCTGTTTTAAGAGTCCACTCCGGCGGCGAAAACTAAGTTGGTTAATCAACACCAAAAGGCAATCACTCCTGTGCCGATGTCGTTTTTTCCCTGGAGGAAAGTTATGAAATATAAAAGAGGTTTTACACTGGTCGAACTACTCGTCGTTATAGGCATTCTGGCGGTTCTCGCAGCCATCGCAGTTCCACTCGCAGCCGGACTGATCGAAAAGGGCAACGTATCTGCCGATACCCAAAACGCAGCTGAGATGACCAATGCGGTCGAACGCTGGGTCGGTGAGTATGAGATGTTTGTTGCTGAGGCGAATGCGGGAACAATGGACACTGCCGATCCCGTTATCGGGCGAGTGATGAACACGATCAAAGCGGTTGACACCAATTTTGATGTAAACGATCGATCAACCGTGGAGAAATTTGAAAAGGGCGACGACGGTACCGCCGAAAGCACGATGTTTGGCAGTATCGATTTTCGCACGAAATATCCGACAAGCGAAGCGATGATAAAGGCTGTAATTTCAAATTACACCAAAAACAAGGGAGAGAGTTTTGAACCGAAGCAGAAGAACATGTCTTTCTTCTATTGTCCTCGACTTGGCGCTGTTATATGTGCAAAGTCCGATTCGCTCGTCAGAGATCTTAACGATCAGTTTAAGAACGGTATTGATACAAAGGGACGGGCTTTGTCTGACAGCACCGTCTGGATCAACCTTACTACCTCCGGCGAAAATGATACTATCGTGAATGAAACAGAAATATCAAGCACAGATGAACCTGAAACGATCTATGACAACGGACTTATAGAAAACAAATACCTCAGACGACTATTTGTAATCAACAAGAATCTCATTGAACAAAAATACGGTATATCAGTTGCTGAAGACGATGTTCGATGGTTCCTCGACGGAGTAGAGGTTACGACCGGCTATTACTATTCACGAAACGACGGTAATCCCATTCCCGAAAGCACACGGGTTCAAGCAATAATCACCATTCAAAAGGGTTTGGTGGAGGACAATCCAAACTGCTGTGCGATTATAACGAACTATTCAGACTGATCTGAGAGTCGGGAGTATTCCCGGCTTACATACCCGCCTTCTGCTGACGGGGAATGCAAATGAGATGCAATCTCTTCTGCGGCGGAGTCTTGTTTTCTCGGGAGGAATTATGAAACATAAAAAAGGATTTACTTTGGTCGAGCTCCTCGCCGTACTCGGAATACTGGCGATGCTGACGACCGTATCTGTACCTGTGCTCAAGCGTGTTGACGCACAGAGCAAAACCAAGGAAGACAACGCCTTAATACTTGTCTATAACCAGGCGATGGAAAGCTATCGCTTCAATGATTACAGCACGCTTTCCCGCGTGCCGAACAAACGAGTTTCGTTTGAGGAAAACGGAAGAGTCAAATGGAGTGCCGAGCTCAATAGGTCGGCGGATGAAATCACGGCTCTTTCCAATTCCGGTAAAGGCATTTTTCCGCAGACAAAGGATGAGTGCCTCGCCATCATCAAGCTATTTACCGGCACCGACCATGCGGTTGGGATCCCGGCAAAGGGCGAAAGCTATGACTTTTATTACGATAAAACTTCCGGTACGGTTTCAGTCCTTCGCGAGAGTGAGATCCCCGCAGGATTGAGGTCGAACTATATTTCGTTATCCGGAGGCTGATTATGAAAAAACGAAAACAAGGAGCTGTCCTGATCGAGGTTCTGGTAGCGCTGTTTATCACGGCAGTGGTCTTCATCGGCGTCTATACCACGATCAGTGTGTCTCTTGTCAATACAAGATACCTGCAGCAGGCAAGGGAAACCTCGAATTTTGCTTCACAGCTCGCAGAGGGCTTTGCCGCAAGCCGCGACTGCGAGGAGTACTCTTGCTTTGACTACATCAGAAACAATTATGAAGATGTCCCGGCTATGACTGAGATAGATCTTGAGCAGGTTACAACATATCTTTCCGACGCTAAAGCGATTGGATGGGACGTTATCAATTATATGGAGTATATCGACGAGACGGAGTACAGGAAATACAAAGTCCAACTCTTCCTGATCTCACCTAACGCTGTTTATCTGAGCGAAAGCAGCCTCGGTACACCGTTCGGTTCCGGCGTCTACTCCCCTGACGATAACCTTATGACCTTTGAGCTTCGCGTTCAACGAAACTCAAAGGACTGGGGCGGGACAAACTATCGCATTTACAAGGAGCGTCAGCCGGCCGTCGTCAGTTATATATTCCAGGTGAACAGGAGCGTGACGCCATGAAAAGATCAAAAGGAATGACGCTCATAGAATTATTGATCGCTATGGGCATATCGGTCCTCATTATGGCGGCGACCTTCATCATCGTCCGGTACTCCGCGAACACATACGACGATACGGCTCGGATGGTTCACGATAACAACAATAGTTATGACGCAATCAACGTTATAAACCGTTATATCCGGTCATCGTATTACTGCACGGTGTCAAGCGATGGCAACTGTCTGTACCTGATGCTTGACGACGAAAACTTCGGCGGCACTTACGGAAACAAACATACGGTAATGATCGCCCTGGACGACGAAGAGGAAGTGCTTGTCATCGACCGCCTCGACGGTAGCGCATTCTCGGTTATCTCCGATGAGGTTCACCGGATAGAATGGGAGATCGTTGACAATTGCGTCAAGTATACCGCATACAGCGCGGACGCGATTGGGATCGAATCAAAAATGTTTGACGGCTTCGCATGCAAAAGGGGGCGGTGAGCATGAAAAATCGAAAAAAAGGCTACGTGCTCGTCTACTCGCTGATTGCGATGATGCTTGCCTGCGCTTTGGTCATCAGCACCGTCACGATCGTTCTCTATTACGGCAACAATATCAACCGTTCGATAGGCGGCAACGGCGCGTTATACGTTGCGGATTCCGGTGTGGAGGCGTTTGAGGATTATCTTAACGCCTATTACGTCGACAAGGGCAACATCAAGACAAACGCGAAAGATCTCTGGGCGACGGTGTCGGACATTGTGGACGAAATCGTTCCGCTGACCGGCGCCGGGCAAGATTCAAAAGCGCTTCTCGCGCTTCAGGGATATCTCAACTATAACTACATCATTTCAGCGGCGGATCGCACGAAAGCGCTCTCCGCTGACGAAGGATTAAGCGGGGCGTATAAGGTATATATCGCAGCTTCCCGCAAGGGTGATGTCAAGAACAAGGGGGAGATCACTCTTCTTTCTGTCGGCGAGTACGT
>JAFXWT010000065.1 GCA_017542695.1 Clostridia bacterium | reverse complement strand
CCCCGTGACGACGCCTTCCGAATCCGATACGGCGACGGAAAAGGCGACGTCCGGTACGACTGATACGGAATACGTACCGCCCGTACCGCCTACTCCGGAGATACCCGATTATATAGTCGGCAGTTACGCCACCGATACGGGCGTCAGGATCACTCTCACAGCCGACAGAGGAGGTAAATGGCGCGAGGGCGACGTCGAGACGGACGTTTTCTGGATGTATAACTCAGCGGACGACGAGATAAAGGTATTCGACTATAACGGCGCTTCGTTCGTCGGCAGATACGACGGCGGAAACCTCGTCGGTCTTCTCAATTACAGCGACGAGATCGTATTTTACGGCGTCGGCGGCGCGCCGTCCGGCGACGACTATGCCGAGCCTCCGTATAATCCGTCCGTCTTCGATACGATCGACACGTTCTTCCACGGCGGATTCGGCTTCACGATCTACGGCGCGGAATTCATCCGCGATCCGGACGGCGCCGAGGCTGTTCGCGTATGGTTCGACTTCTCCAACTACAGCGGAGAAGATCTCGTCCCCTCGGACGTCATAGACATCCGCCTCTACTCCGGCGACGCGGTGAAGCTCGACAGATGCGGCCGCTCGGATATTCCCGATGGCGCGGCGTTCGACAGCAATGTCGAGTACGGCGAAACTGTCAGGGTCGCCGCGGACTTCCTTGTCGATTGGAGCAGGACGGACACTCTGAATTTCCAGATAAGACACGCCGAATACAACGAGGCGGAAAAGACGGGCAATTTCGACGGGCTGACGGACGGCCTCTATATAATCGCCGCCGAGTTCGATCCCGCGTCGCTCCCCGCTCTCCCCTTCGGCGGCGCCCTTCCCCCGGTCGTACAGTATTGGTAAAGATGATCATACCGCCCGCACAAAACTGCGGGCGGTATGATTATCTTCCGAGCAGGGCGTTATGATACAACCTGAACCGTTCGTCGGCGTCCATCTCTTTGTCAGTCTTTCCGAAGGCGCGGACGCGCTCTGCGAGCTCTTCGCGAAGAAAATCGAGGTAATCGGGATCGGTCGAATAGCGGTGAATTTTGCACTCTCCGCACTCGGCCGCTTTTTTTATCTTGCGGTATATGTCGGTGATGAACTCCTCTTTTACGACAGGAACAGCGACACGTGAAACGAGCTCCGCGTCCCATCCGGTGACGCCGCTCTCAAAGGTTTCGCCGCTGACCGTGTAAAGGCTGCAGCACTTCCCCTTGTAGATCTTTTCAAGGGCGTCCGGGTAACATTCGTATATTACCGTCACCCCGTCGACCTCGTCGATCAAAAGGTCGAAATCGTCCTTCGGCGCGCCGAAAAGGAGAGACGTCAGCCTGTCGCCTATCGCATAGACGTACGGGACGCCGTGAGACGACGCCCTCGGCTCAAGCACTTTAATGCCTTTTGTATCCGAAGCGTGGTAAAGCATGGGTTCCTCCCGACAAAATGTTTTCTGCGTATAATATGATATCATGCCGGGATGAAAAGTCAAGAGCTTGTTAATTTTCTGTTGAAAT
>JAFXWT010000064.1 GCA_017542695.1 Clostridia bacterium | reverse complement strand
TCCTTGATCACGGCGATGTTGCGCTTCGTGGGTCCGACCGCCCTGACGGTTACGGTGCAGGACGCGGAGTGCTCGTAATAGTCCTTGTCATAGAGACCGATCGTAACCCTGAAGGTGCCGCCCTCATAGAAAACATAGCTGAACTTTCCGTTGCCCTTCTCCTCGTAGGTATAGGCGTCCCCGTAGTAGGCGTACTGCCCCTGTGCCCCGTCCAGTCTCTGAACGTAGGTCCAGTAATACTGAGCCTCGTAGGAAGACTTTATCTTCAGGCTCATCCTTTCGTCGGTGTCCACCTCGACGTTGCTCTTGTTCAGCTTCGTATCCGCCGCCGAAACAGGCTTTGCGGAAAAAAGTCCGGACAGAGTCAGCGCCAAAATGAGCAGCACCGCCAAAGCAGTTTTTGTTTTACCCATAAGCACCCCCGTTTATCTAGTCAACATAGGCGACAAAAATATTTCCCGCTCCGGAAAAAGCAGCCGTTGCCTCCTTTGTCGAATACTTTACGCTCTTCTTTTTCGCCGGCTCGTAGACGGTTACGGACACCGCGTCATACCCCGTTATTACGACGGCCGTTCCGTCCGTTTTGATCGCGATGACCGGTCTTGATTTGTAAACGTAATACAGTATCTCGTCGAGCGATGAGCCTGTCATATCAAGCACCGTGGACTTCATGTTCCTGCTCATCCACTCGAAAACGCTCTCTTTCGAGACATCGAAGGATGCGGTATCCGTATCGAGATTCTTGTGGAGAAGCACCATCTTCATAGCGGCCTGCACGGAACTGTGCGCTGCATCGGCGTCGACGGTCTTCACTCCCGCGATCTCTGATCTCGCTGTCTTTATGCCTCGCTCCCAGACGACCTTACCCGCTGGATCGAGCACCGTGCCGGTGGCCGCGTCCGCCGCAGCGATCGTTTTTGCGACCGAAGTATCGGCGAAGATAACCTCTCCGAACGAGTATGCGTAGAACTGTCCCGTCCTGCCCTCGGGCTCGGAAACCCTCGTGGTCGTATCGAAATTGATCACGGTATTCAGCGCGTGGGTGAGAACGGGCGTCTCGGCGATATCAACGGACGAAGGCAGCGAAATGTAGTATTCCGTAAGGATCCTGTCCGTGATCCTCTTCGTAACGGAGATCATGCGCGAAGGCTCGGTATAGCGGTTCATGATGGTTTCGTCATCGGCCGCCTCATAGGTGACAGGCACGCCTGCAAGCCTCTTCAGACGCTTCAGCGTCAGCATGTTCTCGGTGATCCCGACGCCGTTCACGTAATATCCCGACTCCGTGTAGGTCTTCATGATATTGCCGTGTCCGTCTTCGATGCAGAGCTTGTATGCCGGGAGCAGCCTGCTTCCGTCGGCAAGTATCGCGATATCGCTCAGATACGCGAATCCGTAGATGATATTGTTGTTGATCCTGCCGTAGAGCCTGATCGTTTCGCCTTCGCTCGTAGTGATCGGATGAATGCTTCCGTCGGAAAGATCCATTACATAGATAGCCTTCGATTTCAGGTCGTCCTCATTGTCCTGCCATGCAAGATAATGCTCCTCCTCGCAGTAAACGAGGTGCTCCGCGGGAACGCCCTCGGCAATGACCGTGAGCTTTTTCGTGGTCAGATCGAATGTATAGATCG
>JAFXWT010000063.1 GCA_017542695.1 Clostridia bacterium | reverse complement strand
TCTTTTCAGGGTGCTTTGCAGTTTTGAGCGAGATATTTTTCGCAAAGACAAAATAAAAAAATTCGGGAATACTTTGTGTATTTCCGAATTTTTTTGTAAAGTATCGGCGGAAAAGAGCCGATCAAAACCTGTTTCTTCCTATGGCGCACCGCCCAAACGCGGGGATGTTTTCATTATTTCATCAGTGAAAAATCAAAATTCCTCTTGACAAAACGCAAGTCTTGTGTTATACTCTGTAAAGCAATTTGCTTTACAGCGACGGAGGCGCGCGATGTTTGAAAAAGATCTCGGGCTTTTGCCCCTTTTCGACGTATACGGCGCGATGCTCGGCGAGCAGAAGCAAAAGATGTTCGAGCTTTATTACGGCGACGATTTGTCACTATCTGAAATAGCGGAGGAAATGAATATCTCGCGGCAGGGCGTGCGCGAAGCGCTCAAAAAATGCGAGGAACAGCTCCTCGATTTTGAAGATAAGCTCGGCTTTGCGAAAAAGATATCGTCGCTTGAAAAAAACATATCGTCGCTCGAAGAACTCGACTTGTCGGGAGAGGAGCGCGAGAAGCTCGACGGGATAATCGAAAATCTAAGGAAGATCACCGAATAAATCACGGAAAGGAGCGCCGATGGCATCAATGTTTCAGTCGCTGACCGAAAAGCTCAGCGAAGCGTTCAAGCACTTCAAAAACAAAGGCAAGCTGACGGAAAAAGACGTGCGCGAAGGAATGCGCGCCGTCAAAATGGCGCTTCTCGGCGCGGACGTCAACTTCGTCGTCGTCAAGGATTTCATAAACAGAGTCACCGAGCGCGCAGTCGGCGCTGAAGTGCTCGAAAGTCTCGTCCCCGCACAGCAGGTCATCAAGATCGTAAACGAAGAGCTGACGGCGATCATGGGCTCGACGGAGTCGAAGCTTATCATCGCGCCCAAGCCCCCGACGGTCATAATGATGGTCGGTCTTCAGGGCGCGGGCAAGACGACCCACACGGGAAAACTCGCGGCGATGCTTAAAAAACAGGGCAAAAATCCGCTCCTCGCCGCGTGCGACGTGTACCGTCCCGCCGCGATAAAGCAGCTTCAGATCGTCGGCGAGCAGGCGGGCGTTCCCGTCTACACCGAGGACGGCTCGAAAGAGCCCGTCAAGATCGCGAAAAACGCGCTTGAATACGCGAAAAAGAACCTCTACGACGTGGTGTTCATCGACACCGCGGGCAGACTTCAGATCGACGAAGTCATGATGGAGGAGCTTCGTAAGATAAAGAAAGAAACAAATCCGGCGGAAATACTCCTCGTCGTCGACGCGATGACGGGACAGTCGGCGGTCGACGTCGCAAAGACGTTCAACGAAATGCTCGACATCACGGGCGTCGTGATGACGAAGCTCGACGGCGACACGCGCGGCGGCGCGGCGCTTTCGGTACGTCACATCACGGGCAAGCCGATCAAATTTGTCGGAACGGGCGAAAAACTCGACAAGATAGAGGTTTTCCACCCCGATAGAATGGCGTCCCGCATACTCGGCATGGGCGATATGCTGACGCTTATCGAAAAGACGCAGGAGAATTTCGACGCAAAGAAGGCGCAGGAGCTCGAAGAAAAGATACGCAAGTCACGCTTCACGCTCACAGATTATCTCGATTCTATGGCGCAGCTCCGTAACGCCGGCGGCGTTGAGTCGATGCTCTCGATGATGCCCGGAATGAACACCGCGGCGATGAAGGACGCGAAGATCGACGAAAAAATGCTCGACAGGCAGGAGGCGATCATCTATTCAATGACGCCGCGCGAGCGCGAAAAGCCCGAGATCATCAACTCGTCGCGCAAGCGCCGCATAGCGATCGGCTCGGGAACGAGCGTCGAGGAGGTCAACAAGCTACTCCGCCAGTTCGAGCAGATGAACAAGATGATGAAACAGTTCTCCGGCGGCAAGATGAAAAAGTTCGGCAAGTTCGGCAAATTCCCCTTTTAACACGCTTCAAAATTCATAAGCCAACGGCTTTTTGAAGAAAAAATAAAAATATTAAATAAAATCATTTTTTTTGGAGGAAACACAAAATGGCAGTTAAAATCAGACTTACAAGACTCGGCAAGAAGAAAGCTCCTTTCTATCGCGTAGTGGTTGCGGATTCCCGCTCGCCCCGCGACGGCAGATTCATCGAAATGCTCGGAACATACGATCCGTCCACTGATCCCGCGACGATCAAGATCGATACGGAAAAGGCGGCTGAATGGGTAAAGAACGGCGCGCAGCCGACAGATACCGTAAGAGCTCTTCTCAAAAAAGCAGGCCTCGGCGAATAAGATACGGGGTGTGCAATGGTAGATGTCAGTCGTACCCTTGCGAATGTGGCAAAAGCGATAGTTGACAGCCCCGACGACGTTAAGGTCATCGTGAAGGAAGAAAACCAGAGCGGCATCACGCTCGAGCTTGTCGTCGCGCCCGACGATATGGGCAAGGTGATCGGCAAGAACGGTCGTATCGCAAAGGCGATCCGCCAGCTCATCAAAACAGCCAGCGCAAGCACAAATAAAAAAATCACGGTGGACATAAGATAAACCGAAAGTTGACCGAAAGCCGCGGCAATGCCGCGGCTGATTTTTTCAAAAAAACCAAAAAACAAGCCTTGGGCGGTGCGCCGTAGGAAGAAACAGGTTTTGATCGGCTCTTTTCCGCCGATACTTTACAAAAAAATTCGGAAATACACAAAGTATTCCCGAATTTTTTTATTTTGTCTTTGCGAAAAATATCTCGCTCAAAACTGCAAAGCACCCTGAAAAGA
>JAFXWT010000062.1 GCA_017542695.1 Clostridia bacterium | reverse complement strand
GGGATCGACCGGTTCTATGCTGTTTGTATTTGACCGTTCAATGATACACAGCGCGCTCAGGGGAAACGACGTGTTCGAGCTCAGCCTCTCTTTCCCGTCCCAGGGCGAGCCGAACACCGTGCAGGGCTCCCCTATGCGGATAAACGGTTTGTCGTCGTTGACCATCACCACGCGCTCGCCGAGCAGCTCCCTCCATAAACGGCTGTGAGTGCTTTTACCCGTTCCGCTCGGCGCGGTGAAAATATAGCACCGTCCGTCTACGGAAACAGCCGAGCCGTGGAACAGAAGCGTGTCTTTGCACAGCAGAAAGTCGGACAGCTTTTCAAGAACGGCAAGAAATTCGATATATCCGTCGGTGCCTTCGTTCCCGAACGTATCTCTCGCCGAGACTATGTCTGACTCCGTCGTCACAATACCCGTCTGCGGAACCTCGCCGCTCCGGTATCCGGCAAGCCGGACGTGAGAATAATTGTGAACTGTATCAAGAGAAAAAACGGTATCGGCAACTTTGTATATCATTCTGTTTTTCGTATTCATTTTTTCTCCGAACATCCGAGCTCCTCGTACGTACGTATCGCTCCCTCGGTATCTCCGTCGTACACGATCCGTCCTTTGTCCATCACGATGCAGCGTCTGCACAGCTCGCGGACAGTCGACATATCATGACTGACGTACAGCACGGTGCGCCCGCTCTCGTTAGCGATCTCGCGAAGCTTCGCAAAGCATTTCTTTTTGAAAGGCGAATCTCCGACCGCCAGAACCTCGTCCATTATCATGATCTCGCACTTGAGATGCGCCGCGACCGCAAACGCGAGCTTCACCTTCATACCGGACGAATAGCGTTTTACGGGAGTGTCGATGAATTCCTCCACCTCCGAAAAGCCGATGATGGAGTCGAGATTCGACAATATCTCCGCGTGCGACATACCGAGTATCGCGCCGTTCAGAAAAATATTCTCGCGGCCGGTCATCTGAAGATTAAAGCCCGTGCCGACTTCAAGAAGCGAGCTGACGCGACCGTATATATCGATCGTGCCCGTAGTGGGCGAGGTAACGCGGCTGAGAAGCTTCAGCAAAGTGCTTTTACCCGCGCCGTTTCGACCGATTATCCCGAGCGTCTCGCCGCGCATCACCGTCAGATTGATATCCTGAAGCGCGAAAAAGCTGCCATTTTCGGAGCGGGCGGTCAGCTTGCGGTTCGGGTCGTCCCTGCCGCGGCGTCTTGCCCACCAGCTCTGTACGTCCGCTTGCAGAGTCCCGTAGTTTATCTGCCCGAGAACGTAGCGCTTCGAAACGTCCGACATAGATATCGCCGTTTCTTCGGCGAGCGCGCTTGCGTTTCGTAAAATGTTGTCTGTCATATCGTTATTTCTTTCCGTTTTTTCTGCCGATGAGCCGTACTCACGCGCGTTGAGCATTTTTTCTCAAACCGTGTCGAGAAAATTGCGCTCCACACGGTGAAACAAAGTCAACCCGACGAAAAGAATGATCAGCGTGAGCGCCCAGCTGAGCGCCACGTACCGCAGATGAGGCGTCCCCACACCGAGCAGCGCCCTTCTGAAAAGCTCCATCGGAGCCGTTACGGGATTTATGAGCACGATGCGCCTGATGATCCCCGCCGGTATCACCGACAGCGGGTATACGACCGCAGTCGCGTACATCCAAAGTTGAGTCCCGACGGGAACGAGTGCGTTCAGATCGCGGTATTTCGCCGTCGCGGACGAAACGATAAGACCGCATCCGAGCGCAAGCAGCGCACGTTGGAGGATAACTATCGGAAGAAGCAGACAAAACCGCCAGTCCGGCCGGACGGCGCCCCTTGCGCCGTAGTAGACGATCAGCGCAAGCGTGGGAATCATCTGGACTGCGAAGCGCACCGTGGCTGTCAGTATCGCGGATATCGGTACCGTCAGGCGGGGAAAGTATATCTTTACGAACAAGGACGCGTTCGACGTAAAGATCGTGGAGTTGCTTGAAAAGCAGACCGAAAAGAAGTTCCACGCCGTGGTGCCGGTAAGATAAAAGAGCATCTC
>JAFXWT010000061.1 GCA_017542695.1 Clostridia bacterium | reverse complement strand
ATAAAAACGGAACCAGCAGCGTATCCACGTCATTCGGTATTGAAAAAAGCGTTTACGATCAGCTGACGGCTCTCGGCGGCTCGGATCTCTTCGACGGAAAAACTCCTGAAGCCGTCAAATACGGCGATACCACATATATGACCGTTACCGAAACCAAAGAGTACGGCTCTTATGAGGAAATCAAGGAAGCCCTGCTCGATATGACGTATGACACGGATAAACTCGATAGTTTCACTGGTGAAGACGAGCCGGAAGACGATCCTTCCGATTATACGCTTTATCAGCCCGAAACCGAAAAGAAAAACGTGAAAGTATTTGATTCGGTCAATCTGGAAAAGATGGAAGGTATCTTCTACTCTGTTTACACTTTCAGAGCTACGGTCAACCCGCCCGAAGTCAGTAACGATCAGCTGAAAGGCTCGTATAAGATGACGATCACGGTTAATATGCCGGATAAGATCACCCAGAGCAAAGGCGGCACTCCTGACGGAAAGACAATCGTCTTTGATTTTGACGATCTCACCGAAGCAAGCGAAATCGCCGCCGTATCTGAGGTAAACAACTACGGAGTTATCATCGGGATCTGCGCCGCGTTGCTTGTTGCCGCTGTCGTATTCGTCATCGTTATCAAGAGGAAGCAATAAGGAGGCGCTGAAATGATAAGACCGATACTTCCGCCTGTCCTTCCTCCGATCACTCCGATTGTGAAGGTAGCAGCCGCTGATTTTGTCTTGCAAATCGCTGCCGGTGCGGTTATCCTCGGCATTTTTACGCTTGCCGTATGGATTATGCTACGCCATTCAAAAAAGGATCTGAACGAGCCGATCATTCCGGCTGCGCTTGTTGCATACGCGGGAGTCGGTCTTATTCTGCTCCTTGTTCACGGGATATCCATCGCGGCGATACAGGGGTTGATCCTCTGTGCGATTCTGCTCTGGGCAAGCCTGTCGGATATCGCAAAGCACGAGGTTCCGGATTTCATAACCGCCGCGATCCTTATCCTTGCGTTTGTCGGATTTGAACCCGCAAACCTGCCTTCGATGCTGATCGGCGCAGCGGTGGTGTTCATCCCTCAGCTGCTCGTTTCGGTTCTCAGACCAAAAAGAGCGATAGGCGGCGCGGATATAAAGATCTCCACGGCGCTCGCTTTTCTGCTCGGTGCCGAAAAAGGGATCTTCGCGCTGCTCGTCGGTATGCTCTTAGGCGTCATCATCATGTTAATCGTCAGAAAAATCCGTAAGGAAACGAACAAGGAGCCGTTTGCGCTCGTACCGTTCCTCAGTTTTGGAGCGATGCTGGCGTTCATAATCTGAAATGCTCCGGAAAGAGAGGAAACCAATTGAAAAACAGAACTATCATAGGAATTATCTGCATTGTTCTCGCTCTGGTGGTCACCTTTGCCGTTGCTCCGCTTGTGAATAAGCTCGCAGAAAGCAAGGTGGATATCGTCAGAATGAAAAGCGATGTGGTACAGGGACATCAGATCTCTGATAACGACGTGGAGGTCGTTAAGGTCGGCGGATATAATCTCCCCGCCGACGTTATCGTAAGAAAAGAATATGTGGTTGGCAAGTTCGCCGCGACAGATCTGAAAGCCGGAGATTATCTGCTCCCGTCAAAGCTCTCCACTACGTCGGATAAGGCAAACGACGTGTTCAGAACACTCAACGGCGATAAACAGGCGATCAGCATTACAATCCGGACCTTCGCCGGCGGTTTGTCGGGCAAACTCGAAAACGGTGATATCGTGCAGCTTGTCGTATATGAAAACGACACCTCAAAAGCGATTATGCCCGGCGCGCTCACCTATGTGAAAGTGATTACGACCACTACTGCGGAAGGCGCGGATAAGGACGAACTGACGGTAAACGAGGATGGCACATACGAACTGCCGTCTACGGTTACTCTGCTCGTAAACCGCGAACAGGCAAAGCTGCTCGTGGAATATGAAAACAGCGGAAGAATCCACGCGGATCTCGTATTTCGCGGCGATGACGCAATCGCACAGAAATT
>JAFXWT010000060.1 GCA_017542695.1 Clostridia bacterium | reverse complement strand
TATGATTTATGTTTTGATAGCGATACTTCTCTTCGGGTCGCTCATTTTCATCCATGAACTCGGCCATTTTGGAATGGCGCGCGCTTTCAAGGTAAAAGTCAACGAGTTTTCGATCGGAATGGGCCCGAAGATCATATCGAAAAAATCGAAAAAGAGCGGCACCGCTTATTCGCTTCGCCTATTACCCATCGGCGGATACGTCGCCATGGAGGGTGAGGACGCCGATTCTGAAGACGACGGCGCTTTCGGCAAAAAGCCCGTATGGCAGAGGATAATCATCACCGCCGCGGGCGCGATCTCGAATATTCTGATCGGCGTTATCGTGATGACTGTAATAATGGCAAATTCAACGCTCGTTTCGACAACGATCGCCGATTTCAAAGATGATGCCGTATCTGGCGAAGTGCTTCAGGTGGGAGACAAGATCACAAAGATCGGCAGTCTCAACACGTATACAGGCAACGATGTCGTTTACGCGATAAGCAGGTATGGTACGGAAGAAACGAACGTTACCGTGATAAGAAACGGCGAAAAGAAAACTCTTGCCGTCAAATTCAAAACGGTGACGGAGGATGGCCGCGTTTATGGCGACCGTGACTTTCTGCTCTGGACTGAAGACGCGATCGACAACGGCGGCTTCTTCACGACGATAGGTCACTCGCTCTCCCAATCGCGGCTGATGATATTTATGGTCACCGACTCGCTCCACGACATTATAGTGGGTAAATATGGGCTGAAAGACCTTTCGGGTCCCGTCGGAGTGACGGAGGTTGTCGCGGGCGCGGCGAAAGAGAACAACGGCACAGTGTGGCTCTATTTCGTTCTTATTGCCATGAACCTCGGCATTTTCAACCTGCTCCCGATACCCGCGCTCGACGGCGGACGCCTTGTGTTCATGCTGATCGAACTCATTTTCAGAAAACCCGTTCCGCAAAAGATCGAGGCGACCATTCACACTGTCGGAATGATGCTGCTGCTCATCTTTATGGCGGTGATAACCGTAAAAGACATAATTCATCTGTTTGGTTAGGATAGCAACATGGAATTTGAAAGAAAAAAGACAAGGCAGGTCGCCGTCGGAAACGTGAAGATCGGCGGCGGCGCGCCGATATCGGTGCAGTCGATGACAAATGTCGACACGCATGACTATGACGCGGTCAAAGTGCAGATATCGGCTCTCGAAGCGGCGGGCTGCGACATCGTGCGCATGACCGTGCCCGACGAGAAAGCCATAAAAACCATATATAAACTGAAAGAAAGCGGCGTAAAAATACCGCTTGTCGCGGACATTCATTTCAACTATAAACTCGCCGTCGAATCTGCGGCTGCCGGGATAGATAAAATCAGGATCAACCCCGGAAATATAGGAGACGACGAAAAAGTCCGCGATGTCGCCGCGGCGTGCAAAGCAAGGAATATACCGATACGTATCGGTGTCAACAGCGGTTCACTCGAAAAACACATACTTGCAAAATTCGGCGCTCCGACGGCAGAGGCGCTCGCCGAAAGCGCGCTGTATCACGCGTCGCTGCTTGAAAAATTTGATTTTGACGACATCGTTATATCAGTAAAATCGAGCGATGTGCCGACAATGATCGGTGCTAACAGGATTCTTTCCGAAAAGTGCCCGTATCCGCTCCATCTCGGAGTGACGGAAGCGGGGCGCGTCGGAACGGGAACGGTAAAATCGGCGATCGGCATAGGCGCTCTTTTGTCCGATGGGATAGGCGACACTATCCGCGTTTCGCTGACGGATGATCCCGTAAAGGAGGTTGAAGCGGGGCGCGAAATACTGAAATCGCTCGGGCTTTTCGAGCTCGGATATTATAATCTTGTTTCGTGTCCGACGTGCGGAAGAACAAAGATCGACCTTATCAAGATCGGCGGCGAGATCGAAAACGCGCTGAAAAAATTGCCCGCTCCGAAAAGGAAGATCACCGTCGCGGTGATGGGATGCGTCGTAAACGGTCCCGGCGAAGCGGCGGAAGCCGATATCGGCATCGCGGGAGGCGTCGGCGAAGCCGTGCTGTTCAAAAAAGATAAAATAATAAGAAAAATCAAGGAAGAAAATATAACGGACGAGCTTTTGGCAGAGATCCAACTGCTCGATTAATGAAAAATGGCAAGAACTCTACTGAATTTATTTGACAGATTTTCGCCAAGCGAAAAGGAACGCGGAATACTTGAAAGAGCGACGGTGAGCGGCCCGATACGCGCCGAAAAGGAAATGCGTATCGTCGAGGTCACCGCAGATTTCCCGATGATAATACCGAAAAACGTCCTCTACGACATAGAGGACGCGATCGCGCGCGCCTATAATTTACGTTACGTCCGAATTTATCCGAAATACAAAGCGGAGCTTTTCACATCCGACTATTTTTCCGAGATAATGACCGAGGCGCGCCGCCGCGATATTATTTCGGAAAACTTTCTGCGCAATTATAAAGCCGATTTCTCCGGCGGCGAAATAACTGTCAAGACAGGATTCGGCGTCGGAGGGGTAAATATACTAAACGCGGGGCACACCGCGTCAAAGATTTCGGATATAATCAGCTCTGAGTTCGGCGTATATTTCAGGATAAAATTCGATTCCGACAGCAGTATCGACACAGGCATTCACATCGACATGGACGAGCGCATCGCGGCGATCCGCAGAAAAGCGGCGCAAAACAACGCATCGGTGGTATCCATATCGGCTCAACCGTCCAACGCAAAGTCGAGCTTTTACGATGACTGCCCGAACATCTCCGTCGAAGGCGATATTATAAAAGCGGGGTACATGACATTTTCGATCGAGGGCGCCGAAACTATATTCGGCGAGGATTTCGAGATCAGACCGTCAAAGCTCCATGACGCGTACAAAATGACTGGCGAAGCCGTTTTCGTCGGCGAGGTCATGGCTAAGGACGTCAAGGCGCGGCGCCGCGGAAACATCGGCATTTCGTTCTGCATCCACGACGGCAACGCCGCGCTCAGTATCCGCGTTTCGGTTTCGCAGTCGGAAGCGGTGAAATACGACGACGTGCATGACAATATGGCCGTCGCCATTCGCGGAACGCTTGCTCACGACGAATTTGACGGTGAGCTTATCCTTATTCCGTCGTCGATAATGAAGATCAAGAAAATCGAGAGGACAGACGACGCTTCCGAAAAGCGCGTTGAGCTTCATTTACATACCACAATGTCCACAATGGACGCGATAATCCCGCCCGACGTCGCCGTCAAGACGGCAAAAGCGTGGGGGCACAGAGCCGTCGCCATCACCGATCACGGCAATGTACAGGGATTTCAAGAAGCGGCGAAAGCGGCAAAAGAAGTCGGCATGAAGATCCTTTACGGAATGGAAGCGTATTTTGTAGACGACACCGCGCGCGCCGTTTTCGGAACGAAAAACATAAGTTTTGACGACGAATTCGTCGTGTTCGATATTGAAACAACGGGGCTTTCTCCGTTGTCGTGCAAGATAACGGAGATCGGCGCGGTCAAGGTCAAAAACGACGAGGTCATCGACATTTTCAGCACATTCGTCGATCCCGAGACTCACATTCCCGAGCAGATCACGGCGCTGACGGGCATCACCGACGATATGGTAGCCGGCGCTCCCACGACAGAGCCGGCCGTTCGCGCGTTCCTCGAATTTGCGGGAGGAAGAACCCTCGTCGCGCACAACGCGCCGTTTGACACGAGCTTTATCAGAAAAGCGGCGGAGGACTATGGAATAGAGTTCACAAACGATTTTCTCGATACTGTTTCGATTTCTCGTTTCGTTAATCCCGACCTTAAAAAGCACAAGCTCGACGTGCTTGCCGATTATTTCGATCTCGGTGATTTCGGTCATCACCGCGCGTACAACGACGCGGAAATGACTGCGAAAATATTCTATCGCATGGTCGAAAAGCTTCGCAGCGAGGGAATTGAAAACACGCTCGCGATGGCAACCGCGATGGACGAGCGTTCGTCGCCTACAAAGCTCAAAGCATATCACCAAATACTTATCGCAAAGAACTACGTCGGACTTAAAAATCTTTATAAGATCGTCTCAAATGGATATCTTAATTGCTTTTACAGATATCCGCGCCTGCCGAAAACGTATCTTGAAGAGCACAGAGAAGGGCTGATCGTCGGCTCTGCGTGCGAAGCAGGCGAGCTTTATACCGCCGTACTCGAAAATAAGCCCGAGGACGAGGTGAAAGCAATCGCCGAGTTCTATGACTACTTCGAGATACAACCCGTCTCAAACAACTCGTTTCTTGTCGCCGAGGGGCGTGTGGCAAGTTATGACGCGCTTCGCGAGATAAACAAAAAGATCGTCGCTCTCGGTGAGGAGATGGGAAAACCCGTCGTCGCCACGTGCGACGCGCACGTTCTCGACGAGCACGACGAGATCCACCGCAAGATTCTCCTATCCGGAATGAAATTTTCCGATGCAGACCGTGATATCAAAGTCTATCTCCGCACGACTGACGAAATGCTCGAGGAGTTTTCGTATCTCGGTAAGGAAAAGGCGTACGAGGTCGTCGTCAAAAATACAAATCTCATCGCTGATATGGTCGATGATGGAATGATCCCGTTCCCCGAAGGAACTTTCACGCCGAAAATGGACGGCGCGGAAGAAGATCTCGAACGAATATGCTACGAACGCGCAATGTCGATGTATGGCAATCCGCTGCCCGAAATAGTCAAATCAAGACTTGACAAGGAGCTGACTTCGATTATCAAAAACGGCTTTGCCGTGCTTTACATGATCGCTCAAAAGCTCGTGTGGTACAGCGAAAGTCAGGGGTACCTTGTCGGTTCGCGCGGCTCGGTCGGCTCGTCGTTCGTCGCGACGATGGCCGGCATTTCCGAGGTAAACCCGCTCGTGCCGCATTACCGCTGCCCGAAGTGCAGATATACGAAATTCTTTACCGATGGCTCCGTCGGCTCGGGATTTGACCTTCCCGACGCGAATTGCCCCGAATGCGGCGAAAAGATGATCGGCGACGGGCACGATATTCCGTTTGAAACGTTCCTCGGCTTCAAGGGCGACAAATCTCCCGATATTGATCTCAACTTTTCGGGCGAGGTTCAGGGAAAGGTGCATAAATACACAGAGGAGCTGTTCGGCGCGGAAAACGTGTTCCGCGCGGGAACGATCGGCGAGGTCGCGAGTAAAACGGCTTTCGGATTCGTGATGAAATATCTCGAAGAACACGGCAAAACAGTTACAAAAGCCGAACAGAACCGCCTTATTTCAAAATGCGTCGGCGTCAAGCGAACGACGGGTCAACACCCCGGCGGCATCGTTGTCGTTCCGAAAGAACACGAGATATACGATTTCTGTCCCGTTCAGCACCCTGCGGACGACCCGAACTCCGATATAATCACAACGCATTTTACGTTTGAGTATTTGCACGACACACTGCTTAAACTCGACGAGCTCGGTCACGATATCCCGACAAAATACAAGTATATCGAAAAATATTCGGGCAAGAGCGTTCTCGATGTTCCGATGAACTCTCCGGAGGTTTATGAACTGTTCGAGTCCACAAAGCCGCTCGGCGTGCGCGACGGAGAGAATGTTTATTCCGAGATCGGCACGCTCGGTCTACCTGAATTCGGCACGAATTTCGTCATGCCTGTCGTAATCGAGTCAAAGCCGAAAAACTTTGCCGATCTGCTTCAGGTTTCGGGACTTACTCACGGAACTGACGTGTGGCTCGGCAACGCGCAGGACCTCATCAGGAAGAATATCTGCACGATTTCCAAGGTCGTCGGAACACGAGACGGCATCATGCTCGATCTCATCCGTTACGGACTTGACAGCAGCATGGCGTTCAAGATAATGGAATTTGTCCGCAAGAACAAAAAAGGCAAACCGCTGCCCGACGATATGCTCGCCGCAATGCACGAGCACAACGTCGACGAATGGTACATCGACAGTCTCAGAAAGATCAAATATATGTTCCCGAAAGCGCACGCGGCGGCGTACGTCATGTCGGCGATACGTATCGGATGGTATAAGGTACACGATCCTATATCGTTCTACGCCGGGTTTTTCAGCGCCGCGCCGTCGGGATTTGACGGCGAGATTGTCATGAAGGGCAAACGCGCCGTCAGAAGACATATCGACGAGCTGAAAGAAAAGGGAAGAGACGCTTCGCAAAAGGAGAGCGACCTTCTCGACGCGCTCCTGCTCGCAAACGAGTATATGGCGCGTGGATATGAGTTTTTACCCGTTGATCTCTACAAATCGGACGCGCGTCTCTTTTTGCCTGAGAACGGCAAGATAAGACTTCCGTTCGGCTCACTTCCGGGCATCGGCGAATCGGCGGCGCTGTCGCTCCAGAACGCGCGCGACGACGGCGAATTCTTATCCGTGGAAGAGCTGAAACAGCGCACCTCGGTAACGAAAGCAGTCGTCGAAATCCTTGACACCAACGGCGTTTTGAAAGGTTTGTCGGAAACGAATCAGCTCACTTTATTCTGATTTTCGTCATTCTTTTGTATCAAATATCCAAAATCACCCACTATTTTTTATAATTTTCGGAAAAATAAAAAATTATTTGCAAAAACCCTTGTAAAATCAGCGATTTATTGCTATAATTTACATAATGACATTTTTAATTAAATGCAATTAAAAATTCAATACGAAAGGAACATGAAAAATGAACAAAACTCAACTTGTTGAAGCGGTAGCTCAGAAGACCAATCTCAAAAAGAAAGATGTTGAAGCTTGCGTAAGCGCTCTTGTTGACGCAACGGTAGCCGCTCTTGCAGATGGCGAAAAGGTTCAGATCTCCGGTCTCGGAACATTTGCAGTAAAAGCTAAAGCTGCAAGAACGGGCAGAAATCCCAGAACACAAGCTACGATCACGATCCCCGCATCAAAAACGACGACATTCACTGCAAGCAAGACTCTCAAAGAGACAGTAAACAAATAATAAACAAAAAAATCAAAGCCGCTCAAAGCGGCTTTGATTTTTACGGAGGAAAAATGCGGCTGGATAAATATCTCATGGTGTCCCGTATAATAAAAAGGCGCACCGTGGCGAACAACGCCTGCGACACGGCGCACGTAAATGTCAACGGCAAAATCGCGAAAGCGTCATACGAGGTCAAGATCGGAGACGTTATCGAAATATCATTCGGAGAAAAGAAGCTCACGGTTAAAGTCACCGATATCAGGGAACACACGCAGAAAGCGAACGCCGCCGAGCTTTACGAAGTTATTTCATAAAGAATAATAAAAACCCCTCATGCATATTTATTTTAAAAAACGCATGGGGGATTTTTATGCAGGAAAACGGTTTTGATTGCAAAGATCATGTTCTGACGCTCGATTGTAGACGTCAGATAAACATTTCGGGAGTGATCGACGTCGTCGGTTTTGACGAGACGTTTATCGTTCTGACGACGGATGGCGGGCGACTGACCGTCGAGGGCGACGATATTCAGATAACGGCGCTCGATGTCGGGAGCGGAAAACTCACGGCAACCGGCAGATTCGATTCGATTTCATACGGCGACGCAGAAAAGACGCGACGCGGATTTTTCTCGCGCCTTATCAAATGACAGAGCTTTTTTACGATCCGGCGGCGCTGATAATAAAGGCGGCGCTGCTCGGAGTTGTTCTCGGCGTGATTTACGACGTTTTTCGCATTTTACGTATATCCGCGTCTGGAAAAGCACCAAGCGGCGCGTTTTTTGAGAAGATAAAGCCGAAAAAGCCGCTTTTTTGCCGCCGCAAGCCGAAAAAAGAAAGGAAAATCTGCGGAAAAACGCTCGTTTTCATCGAAGACGTGCTGTTCTTCTTGATTTCTGCCGCGGCTGAAATACTGTTTTTTCTCGGACTAAACGACGGAGAAATACGCATTTACTGCTTGATATTCACGCTGATCGGTTTCGTGTTGTATCTCGTTTCGATAGGAAGAATAGTAATTTATTTTTCGTCGATCATTATATTTTTTGCCAAATGCTTGCTTTATTGGTCGCTTTATATTATAATAATACCTGTAAAGCACATTTTGATGTTTATAAAGAAGGTTTTTGCCGCCGTTTTTGCCGCAACCGTGGGCAAAGCGGTGCAAAGAGGAAAACGCAGGCGTTCAAAATCGCTCGAAAAGGCGATTTTATCAGACGCCGCCTCGTGTTTCGGAATTTTTGAGGAGGTTTGAAGTGTCGAAAAGATCTGAATTTTTGCTTAAAATCGCCGTCGTTATCGTCGCTGTTTTCGCAGTGGTGATGCTTATTGTGATGAGAGTGAGGATAAATGAGTTTCAGACGGAGAGGGAAGAACTCAGGGAAGAGTTGTCGTCATACGAGCGAAGGATAAAAGAACTTGAAGAAAAGCTGACACAGCCCGATTCCGAGTTCTCGTCAGGCAGCAAGGAAGGCGATACTTCAAAATGAGAGAAATATCTGCCTCATTAATAAAAAACACAGTCAAAAAGCTATTTATTGACGCTAATCACGAGCTCGGAAAAGACGAAAAATGCGCGATCGAACAAGCCGCAAAAAATGAAAAAAGCCCTGTGGGACAAAGCATTTTGGCTTCCTTGTGTGAAAATTTAAGCGCCGCGAGGGAAATGCACATACCGATCTGTCAGGACACGGGAATGGCAGTCGTTTTCGTCGAGGTCGGACAAGACGTTCACATCACGGACGGAGGATTTGAAGAAGCGATAAACGATGGCGTTGCCGACGCTTATACCGAGGGATATATGCGCGCCTCCGTCGTAAAAGATCCTGTTTTTTGCCGCGTGAATACAAAAAACAACACTCCTGCGGTGATACATACGCGCATCGTCGACGGAGACAAGATAAAAATAACGGCGCTTCCTAAAGGTTTCGGAAGCGAAAATATGAGCGCGCTGAAAATGATGATGCCGTCGGCGACGAGGGAAGAGATAGTCGATTTCGTTGTTGAAACGGTCAAAAACGCGGGCTCAAATCCTTGCCCGCCTATAATGATCGGCGTCGGCATCGGCGGTACGTTCGATCACGCGCCGATTTTGGCAAAAATCGCGCTTGCGCGCGGGATAAAAACCGAAAATCCTAATCCCGACTACGCAATGCTCGAAAAAGACATCCTCGCGCGTGTAAATAAGCTGGGTATAGGGCCTCAGGGATTCGGCGGCGACACAACAGCGCTCGGAGTCAATATCGAATATTATCCGACACATATAGCGGGGCTTCCGGTCGCGGTGAATATAAACTGTCACGTCATGAGGCATAAAACTGCGATCATTTGATGTTGACAAATCGAGTTTTATACATTATAATAATGTAAGGAAAAATCAGCGAGGTGAAAATATATGGATAACGAAGAAAAACTGCCGCTTGAGGGGAAGTACCTCATGTACAAGGGCAAGCCGCTCGTCAGAGAGAAAAACGTCATCGTCTACGGCGATATGCGTGACGAGTATTATCTTTTCCTGATGATACTCACGACAAAGAAGGTCGGAGATATCGAAACGCCGGATAAGATACTTATTCAGATACTCAGCACGGACGGAAAGCAAACAATCATAAAGCAGGGCGAGAAGTCGGGACTTTATGATGCGCTCGACATCGGCACAATCTGGCTCGAAAGAGCTCTTGCAAACGCATAACGCAAAAAGGGAGTCTTTTGACTCCCTTCAAAAATCAATATACCAAATTATACAAAATCAAAATTTTGTATAATTTAGGGAACCGAAAACACGGGATTTTGGCTGTTTAGAGCTCGAAACCCCGTTTTTTTATGTTTTTGCGTGCCTGTATCTTATATTCTGTATTTTCGTATTGCTGTGTTTATAATTATTGCTTTGGCGGAAATTGAACGTTGATGATCGATATATTCCCGAAATCTATCGGCGGTATTTGCAAAGGAATTATTCCCATGCTTGCAGTCACGGTTATTATAAGCGACCTAACGTACGGAAACATTTCCGCCATTGATTCCACGTGAAGGTCGGTTTTCGTTTTTTCCTTCACGTGCTCGAATATCGCATTTGTGATGACGTGCACTGAGAAATTCTCGCGGTCGTTTTTGTCGAATACGTCGACTTCGAACTCACCTCTGCATAACGTTTCATTTATACTGTGCACATTGTATTTGTACCTATTTTCAAGCTCGATTTTCTCACCGGGCTTTTTCTTATTGACAACGTTTATTTCAGTCACATTGAATGCTTTGAGCGACGTGCGTTCCATTTTAACATCCTTTCTTTTACGCTGTGCTTTATTTGATAAATTTCATTTTTTTGAGAAATGAATAGACCTTTTCGCCCTTCGGCATCATAAGTATATCGTCTTTTTCAACACTTTTCGTTATAAGGAGCATAAACACGTAGAATATTGCGGCAAGCGGCACGGCTACGACGACCGATATCTTCGGTGACGACGTGAAATTATACAAAATTAAATAGACGCCGAGCGCGAAAACGGCCATTATAAGCGACGAAATCACGACTTTTCCGATCGTTTTGCTGATTTTGAGGTCTTTTGCGACGTATTTTATCACAAAATAGAAATTAACCGCCGCCATAACGAAATATCCGACCACCGAGCTGATGGGCGCGCCTATCATTCCGACTGTCGAAACGAGGATTATATTCAGCACAAGCTTTGTCAAAGCGCCCAAAAATGCAGCAATGACGGGCTTTTTTTCAAGTTTATGCGCCTGAAGCACTGACGATGTGACGGTCAGAAGCGCCATGAAAACGATTCCGACCGACAAAATCGACAAAAGCGGCGCCGTTTCGGCTATCGACTTCTCCGAATTGCCGTTTCCGAACAGCAAATATATGATAGGATACGATAAAACGCTCATTCCGAACATGCACGGAACGGCAATTACCGATGTGAGCTTCAGTGACGACGTAATCACAGAATGCGCTTTTTCGGCGTTTTTCGCCGATATCGCCGCCGAAAGCGTCGGCGTCAGCGCCGCGGATATCGGCAAAATGAATGCCTGCGGCAGTCTGAACAAAGTCACCGCCAACGTTGTGTAGTCTCCGTATTTTGCCATCGCGTCGGGCGATTTCAGGCAGTTCATTATCGTAAAAGTGTCGATATTCGCCGTCAGTCCGAGAGCAATCGAGCTGAAAGTGATCGGTATCGCTATGCCAAACAGCGTTCGGATGAGTTTTTTGTACCCGTACGATTCGGCGATCTCGTTTTCGACCGGCTTGGGTTTTGACACGAATTTGAATACTGTGAGAAATCCCAGCCCGAGCAAATGTCCGAGCGTCACGCCGGCGATCG
>JAFXWT010000005.1 GCA_017542695.1 Clostridia bacterium | reverse complement strand
TGATGGTGATGGTGGTGATGATGCTCGTGCTCGTCCTCGTCGTCATCGTCGTGATGATGGTGGCACTCGCATTCGGGATCGTCGCATTCGTCGTCATCGTCGTGATGATGGTGACACTCGCATTCGGGATCGTCGCACTCTTCTTCGTCGTCGTGATGGTGATGGTGGTGATGATGCTCGTGCTCGTCCTCATCGTCATCGTCGTCGAGCGCGGCGAGCCGCTTCAGCTCGTCCTCGAGCGTGTTTTTCTTTTCCATAGCGGAAAGGATCGTCGCGCCGGAGATCTCGTCCCACGGAGTCGTGATGATCGTCGCACTCGCGTTGTGCTCGCGGAGCATCTCGACCGTCTCGCCGAGCTTTTCGTCCGACACGCTCTGCGTGCGGCTGAGGATGATCGAGCTCGCGTTCTCGACCTGATCGCTCCAAAATTCCCCGAAATTCTTCATGTACATTTTCGCGCGCTGTGCGTCGACTATCGTCGTAAAGCTGTTCAGCTCCGCGCCTTCGATGCCGAGATTTTGTACCGCGCGGATAACGTCGGAGAGTTTGCCCACGCCCGACGGCTCGATGAGAATGCGTTCAGGCGCGTATTCGTCGATGACTTTGCCGAGCGCCGTCTTGAAATCGCCGACAAGGGAACAGCAGATGCACCCCTGGCTCATCTCCGTCACCTCGATGCCCGCCTCTTTCATGAAACCGCCGTCAATGCCTATCTCACCGAATTCATTTTCGATGAGCACGAGCTTTTCGCCCACGAACGCTTCCTTGATGAGCTTTTTGATCAGCGTCGTTTTCCCCGCGCCGAGAAAGCCCGAAAATATGTCGATTTTTGTCAATTTGATACATCTCCCTTTGAAAGAAAAATTATTACAAATACCATTTTACCACAAAAAATCAAAATTGTCACATATTTTTGAAAAAATCCGAAAAATATATTTCTCTCTTTTCTTTTTGAACCGTAAAAAGCGCCCGCTCTTTTCGGAAAACCGCGGCGTTGCCGACCATTGCCGAAATCATTTCCTCCACTCCCGCATATAATAATACAAAACCATACCACGGAGGAAAATATGCCGATCAAAATCTTCATCGACCAAGGACACAACCCGCAAAACCCCAACGCAGGAGCGGAGGGCAACGGTTATCGAGAGCAGGATCTCGTGTATTACATAGGCGCGGAGCTCGCCGCGCTTCTTAACGCGAACCCCGATTTCGAGGCGCGCCTGTCGCGCAACACGCCGACCGAGATCCTCGGTACGAGCACCGCGACAAGTCTTGCCGCCCGCGTCCGCGCCGCGAACGAATGGCCCGCCGACTACTTCATCAGCATCCACGCCAATGCGTCCGATATCGCGTCGGCGTCAGGCAGTGAGGCGTTCGTTTACGGCACGTCGTCGGAGGGATATCCGTTCGCCCTCGATATAGTCGATGGGCTGACCGCCGCGACGGGACTCGAAAACCGCGGCGTATACGCACGCCCGACGCTCTACGTTCTCCGTGCGACGAGAATGCCGGCGACGCTCGTTGAGGTCGGCTTTATCACGAACGCGTCCGACGCCTCCTTGATGAAGGAAAACCCCCGGCTCATCGCCGAGGGCATGTATAACGGGATCCTTACTTATTTCGGACTGAATTAGTCGTCCGAAATGTCAGACGTGAGACTGTTGCTCTCGCTGTCGAACTTGAAATGCATCTGAACGGCGCTGTCGTCCGACGGGGCCGTTTTCTTGCGCGTTCCGGGCTTTGATGGCGCTTTGCGCTTGACGGTGTTCTTCGGCGCCGGTTTTTGCTTCGGCTCGACGGGAACGGAAATATCCTTGATCTCGCCCGTCACGGCGAGCTTCATGCCGTCGTCTATCTTCTTCGCCTCGGCCTCGTTGCGCGCGACGATCGCCGCCTCGCGCTCCGCTTTTTCGGCTCGTGCGCGGTCGAGAGAGAACGACGTCAGCGTCGGAGGCGGCGCGTCCGCGATGTTGTCGCGCGTCTCGCTCTTTTGCGATGCCGTCATTGCCGCCGCGACGTTTTGCGCCGCCGCGCTCTGCGTCGGTCTGCCGATAGGCGGCTGTTCCTTTGCGGGAACCGGTCTTGCCTGCGTAGGCGCGGGATTTTGAACCGTCACGGCAGGTCTCGCGGGAGCGGGCGTCGCCGCCTGGCCCGGCGCTTCTTTTTTCTGTCGGACCGACGGCGCGGCTTTCTTTTTTTCAAGCCCGAGAATTTCTCTCAGCGT
>JAFXWT010000059.1 GCA_017542695.1 Clostridia bacterium | reverse complement strand
TTCCACCTGACGATAAATGCGGCGACGATGAACACGAACAATACTATGCTGACCGCTGTCAGCGTCGCGCCCGACGCGACGAAGCCGTTTGTTGATGCGTTGTAGTATTCAAGCAGAAGCGACAAAAGCCATCCCGCTCCGAAAAGACCAAACATCGCTGTCAGGGCGATATATGCAATGGAAAGAGTTTTCTTTTTCATTTTATTGTCCTTTTTGATTTTGATATAATCATTATACTTCATTGAGGATATTTTTTCAAGTATTATTTTTTCGCAAACGGCGCGCGTTATTGACAAATATCCGCCGTTGTGCTATACTTGTTCCGTAAAGTACAACAAGGCAAAGGAATTTTGTGTTTATGAAAAAAATCATCTTGACAGGCGATCGCCCGACGGGACGGCTCCACGTCGGTCATTATGTCGGCTCGCTTCGCCGCAGAGTAGAGCTTCAGAACTCGGGCGAATTTGAAAAGATATTTATAATGATCGCCGACGCGCAGGCGCTGACGGACAATATCGACAATCCCGAAAAAGTGCGGCAGAACATAATCGAGGTCGCGCTCGACTATCTTTCGTGCGGACTCGATCCGTCGAAATCGACGCTTCTCGTTCAGTCGCAGATATCGGAGCTTTGCGAGCTGACGTTCTACTACATGGATCTTGTCACCGTGTCTCGTCTGCAAAGAAACCCGACGGTCAAATCGGAAATACAGATGCGAAACTTTGAAACGAGCATCCCTGTCGGATTTTTCACATATCCGATCTCACAGGCGGCGGATATAACGGCGTTCAAAGCGACTACCGTGCCTGTCGGCGAAGATCAGCTCCCTATGATCGAGCAGACGAGAGAGATCGTTCGCAAGTTCAACACCTCGTATGCCGAAGTCCTCGTTGAGCCGGACGCGCTCCTTCCGACGAGCGAGGCGTGCAAACGCCTGCCGGGTACCGACGGAAAAGCCAAAATGTCGAAATCTCTCGGCAACTGCATCTACCTTTCCGACACGCCTGATGACGTCAAGACAAAAATAATGAGTATGTACACCGACCCGACTCACATCATGGTGAGCGACCCCGGTCATCTCGAAGGCAACACGGTGTTCACATATCTTGACGCATTCGCAACGGACGAGCATTTTGCCCGCTATCTGTCCGATTACGCGAACCTCGACGAACTGAAAGCGCACTACACGCGCGGCGGTCTCGGCGACATGAAAGTCAAAAAATTCTTAAACAGCGTCATTCAGGAAACGCTCGAACCGATACGTGCGCGCCGACATGAATTTGAGGCGGACATCCCCGAAGTTTATAACATTCTCAAAAAGGGGAGCGAAAAAGCGCGCGAGGTGGCGGCGCAGACGCTTTCAGAGGTCAAAGCGGCAATGAAGATCGACTATTTCTCCGATACGGAGCTTATCAAAGCGCAGGCGGAAAAATATAAGGGATAATATCAGAGGAGAGACGGAAAATCTCTCCTTTTTTATTGACACGGGCTTTTTTGACAGGTATAATATATTTAAGAATAAAACATTTGAGGTATGTAATTGAAAAAGCTGTTTGCATCGCTTGGAAGAAAACTGCTTGAAGCGCTCATATCGGTTGCGCCGGTCGCGGCGCTTGTCGTCGTGCTTTCTTTTACGCCTCTTGTCACCCTTTCGGGCAAGGAAATGGCAGTTTTTCTCATTTCGGCGATATTCTTGATAATCGGAATTTCATTTTTCAATCTCGGCGCGGACCTTGCGATGACGCCGATGGGCGATCAGATCGGCGCGGGACTATCCAAAACGGCGAAGCTCCCCGTGATACTCGCCGTCTGCTTCCTCATGGGAATGCTTATAACTGTCGCCGAGCCGGATCTTTCGGTTTTGGCGTCGCAGGTGTCGGATATTATAAACAGCACGGTGCTCATAATTTCCGTCGGGATCGGTGTCGGGTTGTTCCTGCTCCTTGCGGTGGTAAAAATAGTTCGCCGCCGCCCGCTCTCGCAAATTTTGATGTTCTTCTATCTCGTGCTGTTCGCGCTTGTGTCGCTCGTCGTTGTGAACGAAAACACTGATTTTCTCGCACTGGCGTTTGACTCCGGCGGCGTTACGACGGGGCCGATCACGGTGCCGTTCATAATGGCGTTCGGCGTTGGCATTGCAATGACGCTCGGCGGCAGAAATGCCGGCGAAAACAGCTTCGGTCTTATCGCCATGTGTTCCATCGGACCTGTGATCGCCGTTATGGCGCTCGGCATTTTCTCAAACGGATCCGTTACATATTCACTCCCCGATTATTCCGTTGAGGCAGGGCTTGAAACGGGAATCGGACGGATACTTCTCGGCACGGTAAAAGAAGTGATCATCGCCATTTCGCTTGTGCTCGCGTTCTTTATAATCTTACAGATAACGTGCCTGAAGCTGCCGAAAAAGAAGCTTTACCATATCGGGATAGGTACGGCTTATACCGTCATCGGACTCGTTGTTTTTCTCACAGCGGTTAAAATCGGATTCATGCCCATCGGCTATAAGCTCGGCGCGGAGCTTTCCGAAAAAAGCCCGATATTGCTCGTTATTTTCGGATTTGTCATCGGAATGCTCGTCGTTCTTGCCGAGCCCGCCGTGCACGTGCTGAACCGTCAGGTCGAGGAAATCACAGACGGTACTGTCAGCAAAAAGTCGATGATGATCGCACTATCCGTCGGCGTCGGTATTTCAATAGGGCTGTCGATGCTCCGCATCATTTTCGATTTCAATATAATGTATTATCTCATTCCCGGATATTTCATCTCGCTCGGACTTTCGTTCTTCGTTCCGGGACTTTACACTGCCATTGCGTTTGACTCGGGCGGAGTAGCGAGCGGTCCGCTCACTTCGAGCTTTATTCTTCCGTTTGCCATCGGCGTTTGCGCCGTTTTCCACGGTGAAAGCAAAATAATGACAGACGCTTTCGGCATCGTCGCCATGGTTGCGATGACGCCGCTTATAACGATACAGACGCTCGGTTTCCGTGCTATCGTCACAAAGAAGATGCGCGAAAAGACTGCGATGAGGCGTATTCTCGGCTCGGATGACGAGCAGATCATCAAATTTATGTGAGGTGCTCATTATGGACGAAATAAAAAAAGAAAAACCGAGAGCGCCGAAAAAGCTCTCCTCCGATCAAAAAGCTCCGCGCAATCGGCGCGCACCGCAGAAAGAGCCGATGCCGCCTAAGCTGAAACTGCTGTTTACGATAGTTAACCGCCAGCGCGCCGAGCTTTACGCGGCGCTGCTCCAATCTTTTGAAGTCAATATGCAGCTGTATCTGTTGGCGCATGGAACGGCGAGTTCCGAAACGCTCGAATATCTCGGATTGTCCGACATGGACAAATCGGTGATAGTGAGCGTCATACGCGAAGATAAGTGCGACGCGGCGCTGAAATATCTCGACGAGAAATTTCACACTATAAAAAACGGGAGCGGCATTGCGTTTACCGTTCCGATGACGAGCGTTATAGGCGTTGCGATATATCAGTTTCTCAGCAACGCAAACGAGGTGAAAAAATGAAAAAATTCAGTCATGAAGTGATATTCTGTATAGTCAACGCGGGATTTACCGAAGCGGTCATGGACGCGGCGCGAGAAGTCGGCGCGACGGGCGGCACTGTCATCCACGCGCGTGGCACGGCGAACAGCGAGGCGGAAAAAATGTGGGGCATCGTTGTTCAACCCGAAAAAGAGATCGTTATGATAATCGTAAGATCTGAGATCAAGGATGACGTTTTGCACGCTCTGTACAAATCAGTCGGGCTGAACACGCCCGGTCAGGGCATCGCGTTCGCGCTCCCCGTCGAGAGCGTCGTTGGACTTTCCGATAACGTCAAGAAAACGGAAGAATGATTTTTGCAAAATAAAAAAATCGGTGCTTTGAGCACCGATTTTTTTTATTTTCCCATAGCTGTCAGTCTGATGATGAACGAAATATCATCCGGCTGGATCTTCGCTTCATTTGCCGCGCGATTGCGGCGCATGGCGCCGCATTTGCGGCATTTGTGGATGATTATGTATCCCTTTTTCGCATCCGGCTCGGCGGATATGGGATCCATTATTCCGCCGCAGTCGCTTGCTCTATCGCCGGGATTTACATCAACGTGGAGCGAACAAAGGCACTTCGGGCAATGATTCCGCGACGAATATCCGAGCGGAAGAACCTCAAAACCGCAGTTCTGACAAGTGAATCCGCTGTCGTTTTTCGTGAATAATTTTTGTTCCATTATTTTTCCGTTTTGTCGAAATGAACGTCGAGCTGCGGGAACGGTATCTGGATATCGTTTTTATCAAACGCTTTTTTGACCGTTTCCGTCAGATCGAAAAACGTTGCCCAATAGTTTTCTTTCTTTACCCACACGCGCAGTGAGAATATCAGCGCGCTGTCCGCGTGTTCGGCAAGATAAACGACCGGTTCGGGGTCTTCAAGCACGAACTCATGCGCTTTTGCAGTTTCGAGAATGACCGATCTCACCTTGTCTATATCGCTCGAATAAGCGACGCCGAACCTGAAATCGACGCGGCGCGTGTCGTGGGCCGAGAAGTTCGTGATGCTTCCGTTTGCAAGCGCGCCGTTCGGAATGGTGACTTTTTTGTTGTCGGGCGTTTTCAGCGTCGTGTAGAAGATGCCGATGTCGACGACCGTGCCCGAATGAGTTCCGTTGTCGATATAATCGTCAACCAAAAACGGCTTGAAAACGAGTATCATAAATCCGCCGGCAAGGTTTGAGAGCGCGCCTTGCAGCGCAAGACCGACTGCCAGTGCGCAAGAGGTGATAACACCGACGACTGACGCCATCGGTATCTGCAAAATGGTGCAGATGGTGACGATGAGCAGCGCGTACAGCGCAATTTTGATCGCGTCGACGACGAGCATTGCCGCCGTCTTCTGCATTTTTTCAAGACCTTTCGATTTTTTGATCTTTTTTACGATGAATTTGATGAGTTTAACGCCGATGATAAGGACCACAAGTGCTCCGAGAAGTCTTAGTCCTGCCGACGTTGCAAATTCGGCAATTTTTGCCCAGAGGTTTTTGAAGAATTCTTCCATTGATATTTTGCTCCTGTGTTATTTTTCTGTTTCAACGACCTTAATTCCGAGGTCGGCGAGCGCCTTTTCATCAGTCGGAGTCGGCGCGCCGGACATGATCTCCGAAGCGTTCTGTACCTTCGGGAACGCGACCACGTCGCGCAGGTTGTCCGCGCCGCACATCAGCATAGACAGTCTGTCGAGCCCGATCGCCATGCCGCCGTGCGGCGGAGCGCCGTAGTTGTATGCGTCGACGAGGAAGCCGAATTTCGCCTCGATCTCTTCGTCCGTCAGTCCGAGAAGGTCGAACATCTTTTTCTGCAGCTCGGGATCGGTTATTCTTATCGAACCCGACGAAAGCTCGATGCCGTTTAATACGAGGTCGAACGCGGTCGCGCGCACCGCGCCCTTGTCGGTATCAAGATAAGGCAAACATTCGGGGAGGGGCATCGTGAACGGGTGGTGCATTGCGTCCCACGTACCTGTTTCCTCGTTCCACTCGAAGAACGGGAATTCTGTTATCCATACGAAATTCAGCGTGTCGGGGATGATGTTCATCTGTTTTGCGACGATGAGGCGAAGCGCGCCGAGCGTCGACAAAACGGTGCTCGTCTTGTCCGCGACAAAGAGCGCGACGTCACCTTTTTCGCATCCGATCTTCGCCATTATCGCGTCAAGCTCGCCGTCTGCGAGGAATTTAGCAAACGAACACGTCGGAACGTCATCAACGTAGCGGATGTAAGCAAGCCCCTTTGCGCCGATACCCTTTGCGTGTTCGGTCAGTTTGTCGATCTCTTTACGCGTCAGCGTTTCCGCGCCGCCTTTGGCGACGATCGCGCGCACTGATCCGCCGTTCTGAACGGCGCCGGAGAATACGGAGAATCCGCAGTCTTTGACAAGCTCGGAAACATCGCATATCTCCATTCCGAAACGAGTGTCGGGCTTATCTGAACCGTATCTGTTCATCGCGTCGGCAAATTTGAGACGCGGGAACGGGCGGGGAAGATCGATCCCGAGGACTTTTTTGTATACGTAGATCATGAAGCCCTCGCTCATGTCCATGATGTCGTCCTGATCGATAAACGACATTTCGAGGTCGATCTGCGTGAACTCGGGCTGACGGTCTGCGCGCAGGTCTTCATCGCGGAAACAGCGAGCCAGCTGAATGTATCTGTCAAATCCCGCGACCATCGTCAGCTGCTTATATATTTGCGGCGATTGAGGGAGCGCGTAAAACGAGCCCTTGTGTATGCGCGAGGGAACGAGATAGTCGCGTGCGCCCTCCGGCGTGGATTTTATCATCATCGGCGTTTCTATCTCGATAAATCCGTTTTGATAGTAATATTCGCGCGCGGCTTTTGCTATCTCGTGGCGCATGAGGATGTTTTTCGTCAGCGACGGACGGCGCAGGTCGAGGTAGCGGTATTTCAGAGCAAGCTCGTCCTTGACGGATATTCCGTCGTTTATCTCAAACGGCGTCGTCTGCGCCGCGCTGATGATCTTGTATTCGTCGACGAATATCTCGATATCGCCCGTCGGTATCTGCTTGTTTATCGAGGAGCGCTGACGCACGACGCCTTTTGCCACGAGCACGTATTCGGTGCGCGTGCGGAACGCCTTGTCGAAAATTTCCTTTTCTGTTTTTTCATCAAACGCGAGCTGAACGATGCCGGTTCTGTCGCGCAGGTCGATAAATATGAGCGAGCCGAGGTCGCGAACGCGCGCCGCCCATCCCATGACGCAAACGCGCTTTCCGATGTCAGATGTGCGCAGTTCGCCGCAATAATTTGTTCTCTTGTCCGATTTTGATAACATCTCTGCCATAATATGTCCTTTCAAGGTTCACGCCTTTTTGATTATTTCGATAGCTTCTTCCACGCTGACGGTATCCTGCCCGTCGCCGAGCATATTTTTCAGCGAGACTTTGTTTTCCGCGCACTCGCTTTCTCCGATTATAGCCGCGAACGGAACGCCGATGCGGTTGGCGTATTTCATTTTCGGCTTCATTCCTTTTTCAAGGTAGTAAACGTCGCAGGGAATACCCGCTTTTCTGAACTGCGCCGCCGCTTTGACAGCTGCGCCGAGCTCGCCCGACGACATCGGGATCACGAGTACGTCGATTATCGACTTTTTCGACGTGTCGACGATCCCCGCTTCTTTCAGCTGCGAGAAAAGTCGCGTCAATCCGATTGAAATGCCGATGCCGGGGAGCTTCTGATCGGTGTAGTATCCCGTCAGATTTTCGTATCGCCCGCCCGAGCAGATACTTCCGAGCGCAGGATATGCGTCGAGTTTAGTTTCGTATACCGTGCCCGTGTAATAATCGAGACCTCGTGCGATCGTGAGATCGACAGTGAAGTATTCGTCGGGCACGCCGAACGAGCGAATGCCCGATATGACCTCGTCAAGCTCGTCAACGCCGTCCGTAAACGTCGTGTTCTCGACTCCCAGCGCGCGGAGCGACGAAATAATCTCGTCACACGAGCCGCCGATCGAAATAAACGAGAGAATCTTCTGTATCTCGCCGTCACCGACGCCTATCTTTCCAAGCTCTTCGCCGACTTTTTCGGCGCCGATCTTTTCGAGCTTGTCGATGACGCGCATGATGTCGGTTACGTTATCTGACTGACCGACGTGATCGAAAAATCCGCCGAGTATTTTTCTGTTGTTTATCCTGACGGTGAATTTGCCGATATCAAGCTCGCGGAACACGTTATAGATGACCGCGGGTATCTCCGCGTCGTATATCAGCGGCAGCGTTTCGCTTCCGATGACGTCGATGTCGCACTGTGTGAACTCGCGGAAGCGGCCCTTCTGAGGACGTTCGCCGCGGTAGACCTTCGCCATGTGATATCTTTTGAACGGGAACGCGAGGTCGTTCCGGTGCATCGCTACGTACCTTGCGAGCGGCACCGTGAGGTCAAATCTCATCGACATGTCCGTATCGCCTTTGTGAAGCGGTATATCTGCTTTTCGGTCTCGCCGCCTGCTTTTGCAAGGAGCACATCCGAATATTCCAGCACGGGCGTATCTATCGGCAAAAATCCGAACCGCTCGTAAACGCTTCTGATTTTGTCGTACATTTTGCTGAATGCAATCTGTTCGTCGGGCAAAAATTCAACGAATCCCTGTAAAATTCTCGGTTCTATTTTATCCATGATATTCTCCACATTAAAAAATTACAATATACAGTATATCACTTATGTTTTCATTTTTCAATATTTGTTGACTAAATTTTTCCGTTGTGATATAATTATTTTATAAAAAGAAAAGCCGAAAACGGAGGTCGGGCATGAGAAAAAGCACCATGAATATCGGAGCGGACACTCCGGTTTCACATCTGTACGGCATCGGTCCGAAGAAAGCCGAGGCCTTTGCGAAGATGGGCATCTTTACGCTCCGCGATCTCTGCTATCATTTTCCGCGCGCTTATGAAAACCGCGGAAACGTTAAACTCGTTCGTGACGTTGATGACGGCGAGATCTGCTCGCTCATCCTTACCGTTTCACAAACGCCGAAATTTGCGCGCATTCGTCGCGGAATGGATATAACGAAGCTTTCCGCGTTCGACGAGAGCGGAACGTGCAATATCACGTTTTTCAATGCGCCGTACATAAAAGATACGCTCCATACGGGTGAGACGTTCCGCTTTTTCGGAAAGGCGAAGAACGTCGGCGGGCGCGTTGAAATGACCGCGCCATCGTTTGAAAGATACACCGAATACGCATCGCTCCGCCCGTTTGTCCCCGTGTATCCGCTGACGACGGGAATATCGCAAAAGCAGATGTCAGCGGCGGTCGCGGGCGCTCTCACGGCGCTCCTCAGCCCGACGTGTTCTGATGGCATACGCGACGTTCTGCCGTACGAAATAAAGAAAAAATACTCTCTTTGCGACATTGATTTCGCAATGCGGCAGATCCACTCGCCCGACGGATATGACAGCGTCGCAAAAGCGCGCCGTCGCCTTGCTTTTGATGAAATATTCATATTCGTTCTCTCGTCGCTCGTCACAAAAGGGAACGAAAAGAAAGTAAAAGGAATAAAATTCGACACGTCGGGTGGCAAAAAACTCCTTTCCGCGATTCCGTACAAGCCGACGGGTGCGCAGATCCGCACGATAAACGAAATAAACGCCGACGTTTCGTCGGGATACAGAATGTCGCGCATTATTACGGGCGACGTTGGAAGCGGAAAGACGCTCTGCGCCGCATACGCGCTCTTCCTCGCACTTGAAAACGGGTATCAGGCGGCGTTGATGGCGCCGACGGAAATACTCGCGCGCCAGCATTTTCTGTCGCTGTCGCCGCTGTTTGAGCACTTTGGGTACGGAACGGAACTTCTTATCGGCGCGCTCACACCCGCGAAAAAGAAAAAGATCTGCGACAGATTGCTGACGGGCGAGCCGATGCTTGTCGTCGGCACTCACGCGCTTATCGA
The DNA here is from genome assembly GCA_017542695.1 of Clostridia bacterium. The sequence continues at coordinate 12,569 of JAFXWT010000059.1, read as the reverse complement.
GGACGGCGTCGTGTTCCGGAACCTCGGGTTGATCATCATCGACGAACAACACCGATTCGGCGCGGCTCAACGCGAAAAACTGAAAAACAAAAGCCGCAGCTGTCATCTGATTTCCATGAGCGCGACGCCTATCCCGCGCACGCTCGCACTCGTTTTGTACGGCGAACTCGACATATCTATGATAGATGAAATGCCGCCGGGAAGGCAAGAGGTAGATACGTTCCTCGTCGACGAAAGCTATCGCTCGCGCATCGACACGTTTATATCGAAGAAAGTCGGCGAAGGCGGGCAGGTTTACATCGTTTGCCCGAGCGTCGAAGAAGAAACGATCGAGGGCGAAAGCGGCGAAAAAATACCGCTATCCCAGCTTGAAACGTTCGGATTTGACGAGGAAAAACCGAGAATAAAAGCGGCGGTGAATTACGCTGACGAAATTCAAAAGAAATTTCCCGTTTTCAAGGTCGGGTATATCCACGGCAAACTCAAAAGCACTCAAAAAGAGAAGATCATGGCGGAATTTGTCGCGGGCAAGCTTGATATTCTCGTATCGACGACGGTCATCGAGGTCGGAGTCAACGTTCCGCGCGCGACGCTGATGATAATCGAAAACGCTGAGTTTTTTGGGCTGTCGGGACTCCATCAGCTTCGCGGACGAGTCGGGCGCGGGAGCGAAAAATCTTTTTGCATCCTCGTTTCCGATACGAAAAGCGAAAAGACGCTCGAGCGACTTAACATCCTCAAAAACGAGCATAACGGCTACGTTATCGCCGAACGCGACCTTGAAATCAGAGGCCCCGGCGACTTCCTCTCGTCCGCGGGAAAGAAGATCCGTCAGAGCGGAGAGGTCGATCTCAAACTCGCTGAAATGCTCGGCGACAGGGAACTGCTCTACGCCGCGTCCGATGCCGCGCGCGAGGTTTTCTCGAGCGACGAAACTCTGTCAAAAGAAGAGCACGCGCCGATACTTTCCGAACTATCGTACATCTCGGCGAAAAACGCGCGAGCCGATTGAATAAACAAAAAAACAGCGCCCTCAAGTGAGAGGGCGCTGTTTTCTCAGACTTTTATTATGATTTGAACTGTCCGGAGATTTTTATCTTACACTCCTATAACGAGCAACGAGCGCAAGAAGGGACGGAAAATTTTAACTTTTCAGCTCAAGCCCATACTTTTTGAATATTTCAAGAGCGTGACTTGCTCCATCGCCGCGCTTTCTTTCGATTTTATACTTGTTTTGAGGATCTACTGAAAGCAAATCTATGCGGCTTGCGGATTTTTCGTCGGAAATGATTTCGATTTTGTCGAGAAGCTCGTGCATATGCGTTGCATATATACAGCGACAACCTTTTTTTGACAGAAAATCAAGGACTTCTTCGGCAATGATCGCGCCGTCTTTTGATCCCGTTGAAGAGAAAGACTCATCCATAAGAAGCAAGCTGTCCGAAGTCATTTTTTTGCATATTTCCGAAATCGAACGGCATTCGTTTTCGAGGCGACCGCCGACCGTCATATTCGCTTTTGTAATGAAATGTGTAAAAAAGCCATCGACAAGACGCATTTTCGCGCTTTTAGCGGGGATGGGCAATCCAAGTTGGAACAGAACATAACAAACCCCGACGGCGCGCAGAAAAACGCTTTTTCCGCCGCTGTTTTGTCCCGTTAGAATGAAAATTCTTCCGTTTTCATCAAATGCGGCGTCGTTTTTTACGATGTCCGCCGTTTTTGTATACAACGATAACCCCGGGTAATACAGGTCGCAGATGAATTCGTCGCCGTCTGAAAAATCGGGCATACAAACGGGGAGACCTTTTGCTTTCATCGAAAGAATATAATCCGCGCCGTTTTTCACAAATCTGATTTCTTCCGAGATAATGTTTAAAAGTGCATTTTCCCATTCCGCTTTTTGCAGTACGCCTTTTATTTTGACGAGCGTTTTTGAAAACATGGAGTTCAGTGCTGAATAAACCTGTCCCGTGAGAGAGTTCATTTGTCGAGCGTCTATTCCGAACTCGTTTTTGCAAAGCACGGACACGGCGACGTATTCTTTGGATTCCGCTTTTTCCGAGAACAGCTTATCGAGTATAGTGTTTGCGACATACGGCTTGTCGTTTATCGAAACGATCCCCGCTTCCTTCGGGCGAAGCTCGGCGTCAAGATTTATGCCAAGCGTAATACTCTTGATATCGCGTATTTTTTCATCAGTTTCAGAAAGAAATTTTGATGTGTTTTTATACCAAGTTTCATTTTTTATTTTCGTTGCATATTCAAAAAGCTCGATAAGCCATTCCGATTTGACTTTTTCCTTGAATATTTCACCGGCGTTTATGATCGTTTCGATACATTCCGTATATAAGCCGAGTTCACGGAAAGAGTAGAGAAGTCCCTCGTTGCTTGAATAAAGCGCCGCATTTTTGCGAGACGATGCCATATCCTCGATCGCATCAAGTTTTTCGCAAAGCTTGTCAAAAAAGGCGATAAGTCCTTCATTTTCGAGGATGTCGGAAAAGACCTCCTGACGACGTTTGATACAGCTTTTGTCAAAAAGAATGAGGTTTTTCAACTTTTCCACCTTATCAGTGCCGCCGAAAAATGAAAAGTCGATGTCTTTGAACACATTGTCGAATAATGTTATTCCGCTTTTGATATTAGGATCTGCAATACTTATCATTCTTTTCACCCCTTACCAAAAAATTGATTTGTAGATCATCATAATAATCTCTCGCAAAAAATGAGATGCGACGATCTCCGAAATGATGACAAACGCACTGAAAATGCCAAATTTTATTCTTGAAATATTGAACTTTTTGAGCCGTTTGAAAAACACGTAAAAGAAATTGTAAATGAAAATTACCCATATCGGAATAAGCCCGACGATGAGAATATGAAAAGAGAGCATCGCAACGGCAAAAAAACGCAGAAACCACAAAAAAGCGATTTTGAATATTGCGCCCCAAGGTTTGACAAGATACGATATTTCAGAATTTTCCGAAAAAACAAGGTCTTTTGCTGTCAACGTAGCCGTGCTGAGAGAAGTTGACGGAACAAGCACTATTGATCTGTCGCTTTTCCGCGCCTTTTTCCACGAACGCTCGGAGTGTTTTTTCGACATTGCGATCACCCCCCTACAATTAGTGTGATAAAAATTTGATTTAGATTTCCTTGAATTTTCGATTATTTGAAAATGATTTTTATCTTGTGCTTCTTTCCGTCGGGGATGATGTTTTTCAGCGCCGCGACGCTCGCGCCGTCGAGATAGTATTCGGTCTTGTCGTCCTCGCGCGCAAAGCCGCTCGGTTTTTCGACTTCGATCTCAAATTCCGTGCCCGCGCAGTTGACGATGTAAACAGAATTTACCCAATCCGACGGCAGAACGGGTGAGAGCGAAATGCCGCTCGACGAATACTCGATGCCGAGCATTTCAAACACTGCAAGAGAGAGCCAGCTCGCCGTGCCTGAAAGCATCGGTCCGCAGTGTTCCCCCGAAAAACTGTTGTTGTACTGAGTGCAGAAACGCGGATTTCCCTTGTAAACACACGGATTTTCGAGTGCTTTATAGGGGAGCGTTTTGTCTATCATCTTATATGCGAGGTCGGCGAGTTCTTCGGCGAGGTAAATATTATTTACCGTTTTTGCGGCTTTCAGCATGGCGACGACAGCCATCATCGCCGCGTGTTTGAATACTCCTCCGTTTTCTCTGTCGCCGGGGTAATAATGTCCCGCCGCAGTTCCCGACGCGAGCTTTTCGAGAGATGCCGGCGTGCAGAGCTTCAGCCCCGCGTCAGTCCACAAATATTCCTTCACGCGACAGAGCATCGTTTTGATCTGATCCTCGTCGGCTACGCCGGAAAGGATCGACCAGCTGAAAGAGTTTAAGAAATACGTTCCGTCGATATTTTCGTCTGCCGAAAGCCCGTCGCCGGCGGCACCGAGGAATTTATACTCCCGCTCTCCGCCGATCATAGCGCGGGCGTAAAAATCGCCGCGCCACGCATATTTCCTTAAATTCTCTGAAAGCACAGCGCTCTCTTTTTCAAACCCGTCACGATGTGTCTTTTGCGCCATTTCCGAAAGCTCGTCGAGCGCGATCTTCAGCAGAAATGCATTCATAACGCTCTCGGAGTAACGGCTCTCGAATCTTGCGCCGTATTCTTGGTGTTTTTCTTCGAGTTGCTTATAATAAAGCGCCTCTTTTTCCTTACCGTTTATGTGATCGTCGTCGAGCTTCATCGTGTCGTTCCAATCCGCCTTGTCCATGAGCGGAAAGCCGTGTTCGCCGACCGATATTTTGCCGCTGTACGTGACGACCGCCGCCATCGTGTCATAAATCGAGCGTTCGCCGCCGTCCGCCATCGGATATTTCTCGTCGAGGAACGATGTGTCGCCCGTCAGCGAAACGTAGCGGTAGACCGCCTGAACGAGCCACAGCCCGTCGTCCGAGCAAACGCCCGGTTCCTTGCCGCTGTCGTAGAAATTATGGTTGGCATAGCCCATTTTATAGACGTTCTGCGCCCATTTCGAGATCATATCTTTCGCCAGCGCCGCGTTTCCCATGGCGCACATATAATATACCGAGGCATACATATCCTGAATCTCGCGGAAGCCGATCTCACGGAACGCCTTCTGCGTCCACGCAAAGCTACGAGAAACGAACGACTGATACAGCACTTGGAAAGGCAGATCGTGGTTCACGTATCTGTTGAACTCTTCGTCCTTCGATGAAATCTTGATATACGACGAGTAATCGTCGATGAATTTTATGACTTTTTCAAGCGCCGACGCGGTGTTTTCGTGATTTTTGTATTTTGTGACGAAGTTTCCGATTTTTCTGTCGAAATCGGAAAGATCGGGCGTTCTGTCTGGCGTAAAGCCGACGAATTCGTCGATGAATTTAATCTCGCCCGCACCTACCGTCACCGTTTTCGCCATCGCAAAGAACGAAACGTCCTTCGTCGGAATTTGCGATGAAAGATGCGCGGCGCGTTCGGGTTTTTCGAGCGTTCCCGCACCGAAAAACTCCGTGTAGCTCTCGCAGAATTCGTCCATCGGCTCGCCGTCCGAGAAGATCGACGCGAACCGCTTTTGCCATTTCAGATGCTTCGGGAACGACGACGGCGCGACAGCCCATACCTTGCCGTCTTTTTCGAGCACTCCGCCTTCGTGGGTGACCGTGGCGTAAACAATGTCGTTCGTCATCGACTCGGGCGAGCAAAGACCGAACGTGCCCGTGAACATGAATTTAAGCGTCCGCGCGTCTTTTCCGAGATTTTCGACGCTCACGATTTGCGCCTCCACCGCCTCGGGCATATCGTCCTCCTGCGGCACGATGAATATCGTGCGCGTGACTTTCAATCCGTCGAACTCGTATTCGATAACAGTGCGATTCGGGTAATGACGGCAAACGGCATCGGTGCCGTCCTCGATCTTCGCCGAATAGAATATCTGCTTGCCGTCCTCATATATGTAAAACTGCCTGTTTGTCGGCTCGCCGTTGTGCTCAAAGCGCAAATCAAAGCGCGTTGCCAGCACTTGACGCGACGCATCGGCTCTGAACGAGCCGCGCCCGAACGCGTCGAGCGCCGCCTTCGGCGTCGAAATAAGCGGGGAAGGATACCCCACGCGGTTGCCGAGCAGCAGATTTACGTCAAAATGCGGGCCTATATCGACCGATGTGCCGTGCAGACGTATCACGTGCTCGCCGTGTTCACCAATGTAACCCGCTGCATCATCTTTCACCGCAGGCGTATTGCTTTTTTTGAATACGTCGCGCGCTCTTTTGTATGTGAAAACCATTTTTTCCTCCGAAAAATTTATTACAAAAGCAGTATACCACAAAAACGAGAGTTTCTCAATATTTCAGAGAAAAAAATCGCCCGATTTTTCGGGCGATTTTTGTTATTAACAGCGACCGTCTATATAAGGCATAAAACCTTTCGACCTGCAATGCGGACATTCAACATAATGGTATTGATGAACGCTGAACAGCGCCGCAGACCATGTTTTTTCAGGATAGAAGGTTTTTCCGCATTTTGTGCACATCATCTCCCTTTCGGGTAGACGATCATACTCATAACGCGCAAGAAATACCAACCAAGCGGAAGAAGCGCCGAGAATGATGACGATCAGCATAACGATCAGCCAAGTCGGCATAAGAACACCACCTTATCTGACGCAAGATCGTTTATTTTCCTGCAACATCGTTTGTGTTGATCTGGAACATAGCCATGAAATCCTCTTGGCTTATGTAAGTCGACGGAAGTTCGCCGTTCCACCCCTTGATGTAGTAATAATAGAGAAGCTCCGGCGTCAGTGATTCGGCGACGGCGCGGTTGATGGCCGCGTCCTTCTGTCCCGCGTATTCCGCGGCGTCCGCCTGGATTTTAACTATCTCAAGATCCGCTTCCGCGGCGATCTTTGCCGTTTCGGCATCTGCGTTCGCTTTGATGATGTTACGGCGCGCCTCGGCTTCCTGCTCCATCGTGCGTTGAGCTTGCTGAGTCTCGGCTTTCAGTTTGTTCTGCGCGGCGACCTGCTTTTCCTCAACTGCGTTGGTGAACGCGTCGGAGAAGTCCATATTTTCAACGGACGCGTCGATGACCTCGATGTGATAAGCCGCGAGGCGATTTTCAAGTATCACCTTGATCTCCTGCGAAAGATTTTCGCGGTTGGAAATGAGGTTTTCCGCGTCGTATTTCGAGAACACGGTCTTTACCGCCTCTTCGATACGCGGAAGAATGACGATGCTATAATATCCGGTGCCGATTGATTTGTAGATTTTCTGCGCGTTTTCCTTGCTGATCTGATAGTTCAGTGTATAATTAACGTCGACTTCCTGAATATCCGAAGAAAAGCATTGAAGCGAAACGGCGGCTTTTTGGTTTCGGTTGTCCATCTCGATCGTTTCCTGCCACGGCATGATGAAGTGGATGCCCGCTTCAAGTGTCTTGTCCTCGACTTTTCCGAATGTCGTGACAATGCCCGTGTGTCCGGTCGAGATCGTCGTGAAACATCCGAAAACGACTATAATGAGCGAAAGAAGTGTAAGCCACTGTTTCTTGTTGATCTTCCAGTATACCGATTTCGGCGTTGTGTTCATCAAACAGAAACCGAGCGCAAAGAATGCGGCGGCGGCGACTACCAATGTGATTATGATTTTTCCCATGATGATACTCCTTTTTGAGATTTTTTCATTGATATCAATATGATATCACAGCGTGGCGCGCTTGTCAATACTTTTTCGCTAAAATTTGCACAAATTAAAACTTGAACTTGACTTTGTTCGCGCGGGGTGATAATATTAAGGCATAAATACATTTTGGCGAGGGTAAAAATGACCGAAATAACCGAAAACGGCGCGCCGCTGACAAACGCCGACACGATTTTGTGTTCGGCGCTCGACATAGGGGAGCATATACTGAAAAACGGCGGCGAGATACACCGCGTCGAAGACACCATCGAGCGCATCTGCCGCTCGTTTGGCGCGGAACACGTCGAGGTGTTCACGATCACGTCGCTCATCGTCGCGTCGATAAGAATGCCGGATGGTACGTATTCGCATCAGATGCGCCGCATATATAAAATATCGAACAATCTTTACATGGTCGAGGCGATGAACGGCATTTCCCGCCGACTTTGCGCGGGAGAAATACAGATATCGGAGCTCAGAAGCAAAATCGTCGAGGCGAAAAACAAAAAGCCGTACCACGAGATCATCCTGTATCTCGGAGCGATGATGGCGGCGGGCGGCTTTGCGGTATTCTTCGGCGGGAGCGTGCTTGACGGCGTATGCGCCGCGGTGATCGGCGTTCTTATGACGGCGATAGATATGCACTTGCCGCGGTTCATTAACAGAATGGTTTCGACCGTCGTGCTTTCGATAATTGCGGGAGTGCTCGGCATTGTCATCTGCAAGCTGGGCGTCGGGCAAAGTGCCGATAAGGTGATGATAGGCACGATAATGCTGCTTATTCCCGGACTTTCTCTCGGCAATTCGATACGCGACTTGCTCGGAGGCGATACGATATCGGGCGCGCTGCGCCTTATTGAGTCGCTCCTGCTCGCGCTGATGATCGCATTCGGCTTTGCCGTGGCGATGCTTGTGACGGGAGGCGCCGCCGTATGAGCAAAGAGCTTATAATGTTTATTACGGGTATCATCGGAACGATCGGATTTTCGATACTTTTCGGCGTCAAGCCGAGGCATCTGCCGTTTGCAATAATCGGAGGCGTGATCGCTTGCGCGAGCTCAATTCTCGCGTTGCCGCTCGGAGCGTTTCTGTCGAGCTCTATCGCCGCTTTCGCGGCGACGCTGTACGCCGAGGTCGTGTCGAGAATCAGAAAAGCGCCCGTCGTCACGTTTCTCACGCCGTCGCTCATAGTTCTCGTGCCCGGCGGTGCGCTGTACTATACTGTTGCGAATATCATATCGAAAAAATTTAGCGCCGCCGGCGAATATGGACTGACGACGCTCGATACCTGTCTCGGCATTGCCGCGGGGATACTCGTCGCGTCGCTGTGCGTCAGCATTTTCTTCAATATCAAAAACAAGCGCAAAAACAAAACCACCGCAAAATAAAAACAACGGAGGGAAGCATATGATCTGCAAAAAATGCGGAAGCGAGATCGATGACGGCGCGAAATTCTGCTCGAATTGCGGCGCGCCGGCGGAAACGCCGACGGAAATGACCGCGCCCGAAGCGGAAGTAGTCACCGAAACTGAGGAAAAGCTCGCGCCTGTGACCGACGGCGCGGAAGAGACACCGAAGGAAAAGCCGAAGAGGAAAAGGAAAAAGCCCACCGCTGAGCCCGTCGAGGTCGAAAAGATCAGCGACAGCATCACTCTTTACAGCGACGGGAAATACAGATGGAAATACGAAATGAGTCTTGTCAAGAATCCCACGATATTCTTTACGGTCTGGAAGATATTTTTCTTTATCATCCTCGCCGGGTTCGTCATCGGATTTTTCGTGTCGCTCGGGAAAAGGGATTTCTTCTGGAGCGGATTTCTCGGCATGCTCGGAGGATACGGCATAGCTCTCGGCGTGATGACCGTGCTGACGGCGCTCGCGTGCCTGCTTTACGCGGCTATAATAGGAAAATACAGCGTCGAATTCGAGATGGACGAGAACGGCGTGCTCCACACGCAGAACCCCGCGCAGCATAAAAAGGCGAAGAAGCTCGGCGCGGCGACGATGATCGCGGGAGCCGCGTCGGGAAGACCGTCCATCGCGATGGCGGGGCGCATGTCGACGGCGAAAACTTGCTCGTATTCCGATTTTTCGCGCGTTCGCAGAGTTAAGGCGAGCAAATTGTTTTCGACCATCAAAGTCAACGAGCTCCTTGAACACAATCAGGTTTACGCCGAAAAAGAGGACTTTGAGTTCGTGAAAAATTACATCATAGAGCATTGTGAAAATCTCAAAGGCAAAAAGAAATAGAAATACAAAAAAGACGGGCGGCGCCCGTCTTTTTTTGCTTTTGATATTTACGACCACAGCGCCCAGACGAAGAGATACCCCGTTATGACCGCCGAAAGCGTGATCAGAACGCCGTATTTCATGAACTCGCCCGATTTTACCTCGTAACCCTCTTTGCGAAGGATGCCGATGCCGGCGATGTTTGCCGACGCTCCGATCGGAGTAAGGTTGCCGCCGAGCGTCGCCCCTACAAGCAGTCCGTAATAGAGCAGCTTCGGATTTACGGGCGTTCCTGCCGCAGTCAGCGTTTCGGCTATGACGGCGACAACGGGGAGCATCGTTGCTGTGTATGGGATGTTGTCAACGAACGCGGACAGAAGCACCGAAGCCCACACGATTATCGTGTAAACTATGAATGCCGAGCCGCTCGAGCCGCCCGCTTTTGATATCGTCGTTCCGAGCCAGTCGATAACGCCCGCTTTCGTGATACCGCCGATGACGATGAACAGTCCCGTAAGAAGAACTATCGTGTAATAGTCGATCTGCGCGAACGCTTTTTTCACAATAACGAAGCTCTTTGTCTTTATAACTTCGCGGATAAGTCCGATGAGGAAAAAGAGCATGCAGATAAGCCCGTTCGTGACGTCGGGCTTATAGAATTGTCCCTCCGCCGCGTTCGACTTGTAGGGAATGAACGAAACGGCAATGAGAGAAACGATGGCGAGTATCAAAAGTACAGTCGGCACCTTGTCTTTTACGACTGTGCGCTCGTGGATGTCGATCTTCTGTTTCTGTTTTCTGAACATCCACGCGATGACGAGCGTCGCCGCTATTGCGCCGAGCTCAACGACAAAGAACATACCGAGCCGTCCGTCGTCCCAGAAGAAATCAAGGAAGTCGAGGTTCGCCGCCTTGCCGAGAAGGATCGACGTCGTGTCGCCGACAAGCGTCGCCGCGCCTTGCAGATTGGACGATATTGCGATGCAGATTATGCTCGGTACGGGTGAAATTTTCAACTTCTTGCAGAAAGAAATAGCGACGGGTGCGGTCATAATGACCGTCGCCACGTTGTCGACAAAAGCTGAGATTATCCCTGCGAAAAGCGAGAGAACTATAACCGCCGCTCTGACGTCAGGCACTTTTGAAATAAGTATGTCAGAGATGAGCTGCGGCATTTGCGATTCGATAAATAGATAAACCAGCCCCATTGTGCCTGCAATCATCATCAGCACGTTCCAGTCGATCTGTGCTATCGCTTCGAGCGGAGAATACGAAAATCCACTGATGACGCTCGTCGAGCCGAGAATTATAAAAATGACGGCCGACGCGACGACAATGTGCGGGCGTATTTTCTGGAACGCCAGCATCAGCACATAAGTTACTGCGAAAATAATAAGAGAGATTATTGTTGCTTGATTCATTTGTTGCTCCTGCTGTTTTTCGGAAACAGACTGTCCGCCTCCGAAATGTCGATTTTAATTAGTGAGATTATTATATAAATAGCGCAAAAAAGCGAAATTATTACAGTTATTATTATTTGCGGCGCGTTCAGCATTTTACCCTCGCCGAGCCGCGGCACTATATGTCCGCAGAAATTATAAACGGCGTGAACGAGCGCGGCAAGCCAGACGCTGTGCGTCTTGAACAAAACGAACGCACACATACATCCGACGAGCGTCGAGTACCCGACTTGAAGGATCACCGAGCCGAGCGAAGCACCGTAAATTAAATTTACCATATGAAAAAGCCCGAACAGCGCCGAAGAAATCAATATTGATGTGAAAATTCCTTTTCTGCTTCTGCGATTTTTCAGCATCGACAAAAACAGCGCGCTGCGGAACGCGAGCTCCTCGAATATCGCAACGAAAACGCACTCAACGGCGAAAAACGCAATCTCGGCGGCGCTCCCCGTCACCTTCGCGTCGGCGCGCAAAAGCGCGACTGACGGAAGATTATTCACCGCGACGACAAGACAGGGAAGAATTAACAAAAACCGCTTTGTAAACACGTATTTCGGGTTCAGAACATCATATCCGAGATAAAGCGTCACGATAAGGAATACCGCGCCGCCTATCATTCGCGTCAACGTTGTGAGAAACGATTCATCGAGCGTCGCTATGCCGAAAGGCGCGGGCTTCAGTATTTCGAGAACAATCAGTACCGCGACGGCGACCGCCGTTACGATAAGGCATACGCTCCGTTTGATTTTAAGCATTTTCATTTTCCGCCGCCTTTTTCCGCACGTCTCTGAACCTCAATATGATAAGAGCCGCGCCGCAGATCACCATCATTATCGCTATCAACTGCGACGGAGTCAGGAACGGCACGAGAGATGTGCCCCTGTAATCGTCACGGAAAAATTCGATGACAAAGCGCCACACACCGTAACATATAAGATAAACGCTCATAGCCGGTATTGATCTCTTTATCAGAAAATACACGAGCGTGGCGGTGAGAAGCGCAAGAAATATCGCCTCGAAAAGTTGAGTCGGAACGACTTTGTATCCGAGGTTCTGCATATGTATTCCGATAAACGACTCGGTTTTTCTGCCGTAGCAGCACCCGTCCATGAGGCAGCCGATACGCCCGATAGCGTGTCCCGCCGGAATGGCGCACGCGGCGCAATCGGCGATCCTTTTGAATTCGATTTTGTAGTTTTCGTCCGCTTTTTTGCCGAATATGAAATATACGGCTATAAACGTGGCTGCGCCGCCGATGAGCCCGCCCGCAAAGGTCGCCCCCGTGTTCTTGTCGATCACGAACTCACCGCGCGGTCCGATGTTATACAGCGCCTGAAAGAGCACTGAAAAGCCGAGCCCCGCCGCAATGGCGCACAGCGCGCATATAAGAGTGAAATTGAACAGACGTGCGCCGATTTTCAGCTTGTCCGCAACTATTCTGAACACGATGATCGCCGCGACGACTCCCAGCGCAAGGAATATTTCGTAAAGACTGATGTTTCCGATAATATTATAAGGGTACATATAAAAATCCCATCATAAAGAAACTTTGCCGAAAATATTTCGGCAAAGTTTCTTTTAATTTTAATTTAAGTTATCAGTTTTCTTTCTTTTTGCAAACCACAACGCCTGCTGCCGCCGCGCATGCGATGACCGCGATCGCACCGAATCCGATGAACGAACCGCAACCGCCGCTT
>JAFXWT010000058.1 GCA_017542695.1 Clostridia bacterium | reverse complement strand
TTTCCATTTTTACGCCTCCTCGCTGATTATCTCGACCGAAACTGAGTCGGGAGCTTTGTCGAGAACGTCTTTTTTGACCGTCGCGTATTCCATTTCGCCCGGTGCCATTTTGCGCTTTTTCTGTTTGGATACGATCTCGCCGTTCGCTTTGACGACGAGCGTCACATTTTCCATGACCGCGCCGACCCTGAAATATATCTTCACGTCGTCGTTTTCGCCGTAGATATCGAGTCTCTGCGGAACGGTGTATCTCACGCCGCCCGCTTTGCCGACGTGGATGGATTTTTTCGGCGCCATGCCGCCTTTTGCGACGAATTTCGCCGCGCTTTTGCCCGCGAGCTCCGCTTCCTCGGAAACGTAGTCGACAAGGTCGTGTACGTGGAGGACGTTGCCCGCCGAGAACACGCCGCTCATCGACGTTTCCCTGTTTTGATTGACGGAAGCGCCGCCCGTGATCCCGTCAAGTCCGATGCCCGCCGCCTGCGTCAGCTCGTTCTCGGGGAGAAGTCCGCACGAGAGGAGCAGCGTATCGCAGGGGATGTATTCGCTTTCCTCGGGGATGACGCGCAGGTTCTTGTCGACCTTTGCGATCGTCACGCCCGTGACTCTGTCGGTTCCGTGTATCTTTGCGACCGTGTGGCTTAGTTTGAGCGGGATGTCAAAGTCGTTTAAGCACTGTACGATATTTCTCGTCAGACCGCCCGAATACGGCATAAGCTCGCACACCGCCTTGACTTTCGCTCCTTCAAGCGTCATACGGCGCGCCATGATGAGTCCGATGTCGCCCGAACCGAGAATGACGATCTCACGACCGGGCATCATGCCCTTCATATTGACGTATCTCTGCGCCGTACCCGCCGTATAGATGCCGGCGGGGCGCGTGCCGGGGATGTTCAGCGCGCCGCGAGGACGCTCGCGGCAGCCCATCGCAAGAACGACGGCTTTTGTCCTGACGGCAAAAATGCCCTCCTCACTGTTCATTGCGGTAACGACCTTGCCGTCCTCGCCCTCTTCTATCGAAAGGACCATCGTGTTCAGCACGTACGGTATCTTTCTCTCTTCGACCATCGCCTTGTAGCGCGCGGCGTATTCCGGACCCGTCAGCTCCTCGCCAAAACGGTGAAGTCCGAATCCGTTGTGTATGCACTGGCGAAGGATACCGCCGAGCGCCTCATCGCGCTCGATGATAAGGATATCCGTAATTCCCGCGTCATGCGCCGCGACAGCCGCCGCCATTCCGGCGGGTCCGCCGCCGATTATAACTATATCGCTTTTTCTCATAATGCACCTCATTTCGTCTTTCCGACGAGCATTTTGGAATCGCCGCCGAATTTCGTCACTGACGTTTCGTCGATACCGAGTTCCTTTGCAAGAAGCTCCGTTATGAAAGGCGTGCAGAAGCCGCCCTGGCATCTTCCCATTCCCGAGCGCGTGCGGCGCTTGATCGCGTCGAGCGAGCGCGCGGGAGGATTTTGTCGGATGGCGGCGAGTATTTCGCCCTCCGTTATCGTTTCGCAGCGGCAGACAAGATGTCCGTACGACGCATCTTTTTTGATGATCTCGTTCTTCTCTTCCGCCGTCATTTTTTCAAAGCGGCGGCAGGAAACGCGCGTTTTTATGAAATCTTTCTTTTCGTGTAGTTCAAGTCCCGCGAGACCGAGCAGCTCGACCGCGTATTCCGCTATTGCGGGAGAGGACGAAAGTCCCGGCGAGTCGATTCCGATCAGTTCAAGCGCGCGAGGCGAGTTCTCCGACATCTTCACGATAAAATCGTCGCTTTCCGTGCAAGATGAACGAAGCCCCGCGAACGACGTGATGATCTTTCTGAAATTGAGCTTTTCCGTCGATTTCAGCGCCGTCGCTTTCGTGATATCGAGTCCTTCGAGCGTCGTCGCCTTGTCGTCTTTATCGGTGACGACCGAAGTCGGTCCGATGAGCAGGTTGCCGTCGACGGTCGGCGTAACGAGTATTCCCTTGCCCGCCTTTGTCGGCGTCTGGAAAATCGTGCGCGAGACGAGCGCGCCTTCGCTGCGGTCGAAGAGCATATATTCGCCTTTCTTTGCGACGATGTGGTACGTGTCGCCGAGCATTGCGGCTATCTTATCGGAGAAAAGCCCCGCGGAGTTGACGACGTATCTCGCTTTTACCTTGTCTTTACCGTTTGAAATTTCGTATTCGTGACCGTTGTCGTTTATCGACTTCACCTCAAAATTGCAAATAAGTTCCGCGCCGTTGTCCATCGCGTTGCCGACGGCGGCGATCGTGAGATCGTACGGGCAGACGATGCCCGACGACGTGCACGAGAGCGCCGACGTCACCTTTTCCGAGAGCGCCGGCTCGAGCCGTCTCGCCTCGTCGCCCGAAATGACCGAAAGACCGGGAATGCCGTTTTTCAGTCCACGCTCGTAAAGGCGCTTTACGTGCTCGTCCTGCTCCGCGTCGAACGCGAGCACGAGCGAACCGTTGTTTTTGTAGTGAACGTCAAGGTCGCGGCAGAGCGCCTCCATCAACGCCGTTCCGCGCGCGTTGAGTTTTGCTTTCAGCGTTCCCGGCTCGGGATCGTACCCGCCGTGTACGATCGAGCTGTTCGCCTTCGACGCACCCGAGGCGACGTCGTCGCTCTTTTCGAGGATGACGACGTTCAGCTCGTACCTCGAAAGCTCCCTCGCAACAAGTCCGCCGACGACGCCGGCGCCTATCACCGCAATGTCGTAAATCATGTTTTCCTCCGATTGTTAGTTATTTTCTTTAAGTAAGCGGAGAAGCTCCCCGCAGTCCTGCATTTTGAATTCCGCCTGATACGGACTGATCTGCGCTTGCTCGCGCGTCGTTTCTCCGCTGAAAACGAGCAGCGTGTGTGCGCCCGCGTTGAGTCCGCAGGCAATGTCGGTATAAAGTCTGTCGCCGATGACGAGAGTGTTGCAGAGGTCGATCGACTCGTCCTTTTTCTTCATTTTTTCAATGGCGAACAGCGGCATTTCGGGACGCGGCTTGCCGATGAAATGCGGGCGCTTTCCCGTCGCGTTGTATATCATTTCGGCAACCGAGCCGCAGTCGGGCACCGATCCGAACTCAGTCGGACAAACGAGGTCGGGGTTCGCCGCGATATACGGCACGTCCTTCTCCGTCAGTATCTTCGATATGTTCCAGAGTTTTTGGAAAGTCAGCTCCGTGTCGTATCCCATTACGACGCCCTCGATATCGTCCGAATATTCCTCGGTGATGATCGCCTCCGAGTTTTTCAGTTCCTCGATGAAGCTGCGCGTGCCCGAGGCGTAGAGCTTCTTCCCCGCGAGATTGGCGGAAAGATACATCGCCGTCACCTGCGCCGAGGTCAGAAAATCTTCCTCGACACTCTCGATGCCGAGCTTTTCCATTTTCTTGACGTATGCCGACACGTTCATCGACGAATTGTTCGTCATGAAAAGGTAGTGCTTTCCTTGCGCTTTTATCGTTAAAAGCAGTTCTTTCGTGAACGGAAAAAGATCGTACCCGAGGTAGATCGTGCCGTCCATGTCGAAAAGAAACAGTTTAATGTCCTTAATATCCATTTTTAATTCTCCGTTTGCCCATTTTAGACCATTATATATTCTAATACTTTTTATTATAATTGTCAAGACGGAAAAAACAAAATCGGCGGGCAAGCCCGCCGATAACGCTGTTATTTCAATTATTTTCCAAGCAGTTTCATCGCTTCGTCAATCTTTGATACGGCGGAGATGTACGCGCCCATGCGGAGCGAGCATCCGTATTTCTTCGATATGTCAAACACGTTCTTCACCGCGCTGTTCATCTTTGTAATGAGGCGCGCGTTGATCTCATCGACTCCGAGGTAGTATCTGTTCAGGTTTTGAGACCACTCGAAATACGAAACAACAACGCCGCCGCAGTTCGCAAGGATGTCCGGAACGACGACAACTCCCATCTTTTCGAGTATCACGTCGGCGTCCGCCGTCGTCGGTCCGTTCGCCGCCTCGATAATGAATTTCGCTTTAACATCGCCCGCGCTCGTCGCGTCGATCTGATTTTCGAGCGCGGCGGGAACAAGGATGTCCGTATCGCACGAAAGGAGCTTTTTGTTGCCCTCGGCGCCCGCGACGAACGACGCGCCCTTGCCGAGCGGGTATTCGGAAAGGAGCTTGCGCTCGACAGCCATTTTGCGAAGCAGCTCGCCGTCAAGTCCCGCGGGATCGAAAACAGCGCCCGAAACGTCGGACGCGGCGACGATAACGCAGCCCTCTTTTGCAAAATACTTCGACGAAACGCTGCCGACGTTTCCATTGCCCTGAACGGCGACTCTCTTGCCCTTCAGCTCGTAGCCGTAATTTGCGAGCATTGATTTTGCCGCCGTCACAACGCCGAGTCCCGTCGCCTCTTCGCGTCCGAGACTGCCGCCGATCGCTATCGGCTTGCCCGTGACGCACGCGGGCGTGAAAGAGCCGCGGAGCTTCGAGTACTCGTCGCAGAACCAGCCCATTATCTTGCCGTTTGTGTTCACGTCGGGCGCGGGGATGTCGGTTTCCGGTCCGATGACGGGATATATCGCGTCAACATACGCTCTTGTCAGTCTTTCAAGCTCGCCCTCGGAGAGCTTCGACGGGTCGACCGTGATGCCGCCCTTGCCGCCGCCGTAGGGGATCGACGCGACGGCGCACTTGATGCTCATCCATGCGGAAAGAGCGCGCACTTCGTTGATATCGGCGTTCTGATGATAGCGCAGACCGCCCTTGTACGGGCCGAGCGCCGAGTTGTGCTGAACTCTGTAACCCTCAAACGTCTTTACACTGCCGTCGTCCATTCTGACACGGAGCGTCGCCTCGACCTGTCTTTCGGGATACGCGATGCGGCGTCTGTCGTCCTCGGAGAGCCCCATTATGTCGGCGGCTCTGCCGAACGTTGTGAGAAAGTTTTCAAAAGCGTTGTATTCTTTCATATCTTACCTCATTTTGATTATTTGCGGATTTTCCGCTTCCACGATATATATTATAATTATTATCTGAAAAATGTCAATATCGCCGCGGAAATCGCCGCGCGTTTTCGACGGATTTTCGCATTTCGCTATATTGTGACAAAAACTCTTTACAAAACTTGATTATTATGCTATACTGTTTTTGCAATACTATTATAAGGAGCGCGTAATGAAAAAAAGATTCTCATATTTTATCAAGTCGTCCGCTCTCGCGGTGATGCTTGCGGCAATCTTGCTCGTGGTATGCGGATGCTGTGTGTTCCATAGCTACGACAAGGTCGTCACTCCTCCGACTTGTACCGAAAAGGGATTCACCACGTCGACCTGTTCAAAGTGCGGAAAGGAGAAGATATCCGGCTACACCGAACCGCTCGGTCACAACTACGAATCATCTCAGCTTGATCCGACTTGCACCGAAGTCGGCGGCACGCTCTTTACGTGCTCGCGCTGCGGCGACAAGTATCTCGAAAACGAAACGGCGGCGCTCGGCCACGATTACGTCATATCGACAGTCGCGCCGACGTGCACCGAGGACGGACTTACGCTTCACACGTGTTCGCGCTGCGGCGACTCGTACTCCGAAAAGCTGTTCGACCCTATCGGGCACAAATTCAGCGACAAGATAACCATTCCCGCGACGTGCAAGGCGGCGGGGACGATCGCTCACATCTGCGATCGCTGCGGCTATACGACGACGGAAAGCTATTCTCTTGAAGTACTGACATCCGAGCAGATCTACGATCGCGCCAAGAAAAGCGTCGGAGAGATCAGGATCTTCGACAACTCGAACGTCGCGCTCGGACTCGGCACTTGCTTTGCGATAGATGAGGGCGTGTTCGTCACAAATTATCACGTCATCGAAAACGCATACACAGCCAAAATATACATTGCCAACGACATTCTGTACGTAAATACCGTACTCGCTTTTGACAAGAATCTCGATATCGCGATCGTCAAAGCCGCGGGATCTGGAAAAGATATACCATACCTTCCCGTTTGCCGTGAGCTTGCGAACGGCGGCGCAACGGTCTACGCCGTCGGCAGTTCCGAAGGGCTTACGCTTTCGTTTTCGACGGGCGTCGTCGCGTCTCCCGACAGAGTGATGAACGGCGTTCACTTCGTTCAGCACAACGCGGCGATCTCGCAGGGGAACTCAGGCGGTCCGCTGTTCAACGTGTACGGCGAGGTCATCGGCATCAACTCGCTTTCATATAAAAACGGGCAGAATCTCAACTTTGCCATCTCCGCAAGAGAGATCGACCGTCTCGACCGCTCGAACCCTGTTTCGATGAAGGACTTTGCGACAACGTACGGTCCGTACTTCACCATCGAGCCGAAAGAAAACATCATTGAAGAAGAAGAAGGAAACGATTACATAGAAAACGCGCAACCGCTCGACGAAAACGGTATAACGGTCCACGGCAAGCTCAGCAAGTCGAACGACTCCGACATTTATAAGATCACGCTTATGCCGGGCGAAACGATCAACATTATCATCCAGTCGAAATCCGCCGAAGAAACGCGCGGCATCTTTTGCGTTCTTCTCGATGAAGACGAAACTGCGATAGATCAGACGTACACGTCAACTTACAACGGCAAAACCGTCTCGGCAATGTCGTTCAAAAACAGATCGACGTCAAATATGACGCTCTATATCGGCGTCGCGTACCGCAGCGCGTACACGAACAAGAGCAAAGTCCTCGAATATTGGATGTTCTCATACAAAAAAGGCGGCACTGTCGAAAAATACGACTATGTTGACAGCGAGTTCGGCGTCAAGTTCAAAGCTCCCGACAAATGGATCATCGAAACCGATCCGTATTTCTCCGCGGAAGAATATATGTCGGACAACAACGTGTCGATCATGGTATCTCAGTTATCCGGACTTACGGTTGACGAATATATGGATCTTATAAATTCGACGGCAAAATCAATGTTTTCTCAAAGCGGAATTTCCGTGGCTATTTCAAAACCGAAGACCGTGACGCTCGGTAGCAGTGAGTTCCAAATGGAAACAATAACGGTTTCGACGGGCGGTCAGTCGATAAATCAATACGTGTATTATAAGGCCTCCGGCGACTCGATAATACTCATTCAGATCAATATTTATGACGGATCACCGCTCTCGACGTTCGAGGCGATGTTCGAGTAATCCACCTATATCAAAAATGTATAAATATAAGGAGAAATTCAAAATGAAAAAGACATTATCACTTCTGATCTCGGCCATCGTGGTCGTTTCCTCAATAGTTCTTCTCGTTTCCTGCGGCGGCGAAAAAACGCCGGAAATGACAACGGCAGAGCCGACAACAGCGACAACAACCGCCGTGCCGACGACAGCGACAACAACGGCGACAACGACAGCGGAGCCGACTACAGCCGCACCGACGACAGCGACAACGACCGCTCCCGTCGTCGTTAATGAATACACGTACGTCAACAACGACGTCGGGCTGAAATTCAAAGCTCCCGTCGGTTGGGTAGTCGGCGCAACTTCTCCGTTCATGGTCGCGGACAATTCGACAGGCAACAACATCACGATAGTGGAAGAACCGCTCGGCGGTTATCAGATCCCCGATTTCATAGAAATTATGGCTCAGACTCTTACAATGTACTACACTCAGATCGGATATAGTGACGTTGCCGTAAACGAGCCGTTTGACGCGATGCTGGGCACCGTCAACTGCACCGTCCTGCCGATTTCGCTCACCGCGAACGGAGTCAGTATGACGCAGTATATGTGTTTCATCGAAAACGGCGAAAGCGTCGTCGAATTGACCGTTACCGTCGTTGACGGATCACCGCTCTCGACGTTTGAAGCGATGTTCGAGTAAATATCAAACGCAAAAAAGCGTCCCGCTCGGGACGCTTTTTGTTGTTTGGAAAATTATTTTCCGAAATATCTCTTCAGCAGTCCGGCGAACGCTTTGCCGTGGCGAGCTTCGTCGCGCGCAATCTCGTGAACGGTGTCGTGGATAGCGTCGAGGTTCAGCGCCTTTGCGCGTTTCGCAAGGTCTGTCTTCCCTGCCGTTGCGCCGTTTTCGGCGGCGGCGCGGACTTTGAGGTTCTCTTCCGTCGAGTCGCTCACGCACTCGCCGAGAAGCTCGGCGAATTTCGCGGCGTGCTCCGCCTCCTCATAAGCCGCTGTCTTCCAATATTCCGCGATCTCCGGATATCCCTCGCGGGCAGCGACGCGGCTCATTGCAAGATACATTCCGACCTCGGAACACTCCGCGTTGAAATTCGAGCGAAGATCTTCGACAATATCCTCGGGAACGCCTTTCGCAACGCCGACGACGTGCTCCGCCGCCCAAGTCATTTCCTCTTCGACGACCTCAACGAATTTTTCACCCGGAACTTTGCATCTCGGGCATTTGTCGGGGCGGACGTCGGACTCGACTATCTCGCCGCAAACTGTGCATCTCCATTTTTTCATAGGTATTTCCTCCGCTTATATAATTTTTTCGGTGCCTTATTTGTTTTTCTCGATATACGCGCGAAGCTCGCCCTCGCCCATATAGCCGACGTTGATATCCTTCTGCTCGCCGTTTTTGACGCAGATAACGGTCGGGATGCTCGATATCATGAATTTTCTCGCAAGCTCGGGTTCTTCGTCAACGTTGACCTTGCAGAATTTGACGTCCGTCATGTCTCCCGCGACTTTTTCAAAGATCGGCGCGAGCATTTTGCAGGGACCGCACCACGACGCCCAAAAGTCGATAACGACGAGCGTGTCCTTTACGTTTACTTCGTTTTCATAGCTTTGTTCCGTAAGATGTACCATTTTTTCCTCCTTAAACGCTCGCCAGAACGTTCATCTGGCGCAGTTCGTTGTTTGATATTTTATCGTTTACGCTGTAAGCGTGCTTTTCGAGATCGCCGCAGATCGCGTCGGTAATGCCGAGATTTTGAAGCTCGCATATTATCATCCCCGCAACGTCCTCGATAATGCCGTATTTGTTTTCGACCGTCTTGCCGTCCGATTCGGTCGAGATGAGAAATTCCAGAATATCGGCGAGTTCCCCGAGTTTTTCAAGTCCCCGCATCGCGCGGAATTTCCACTTATAGAAAGGCGAATACGCGTGATTGATCAGGAAAACCAACTCCGTCACATGTTTTGCGTATTCTATTGCGCAGAGCTGCGCTGCGCCGTACTCGCCGTGCTCGACGCACCGCGTAAAATTGTACTGCCCTGACTGCTTTGCCATCAGCAGATGACCCGCGATGCGTTTGAGCCACGCGTCAACGGGCATACTTTTGAGATTTTCGCGTATCGCCGAAAACTCCCCGCCGTCGTCTCGGAACACTTCTCCGTTCGTCGCCGAGAGCAGAAAATGCGGCTCGATCGTCGCAAATCTCAGGAGCGACAACTCGCCGCGGCGATCGCCGACAAATTTTTCAAAAAAATCGCCGATCCTGATAACTCCGTGCCGCCGCCCGCCGACGGGAGAGAGCCGCTGGCGATCGTAACCTTCAAAGCTATGCGGCAGCTTTGCGTACGCGCGTTCGAGGCGAAACAGCGTTTTTTCGTCCGTATCGTCGGGAACGAAAACGCAGAACCCCGGTTCAAAATCGTGATCGCGCGAAACGTCGTCGTCATATCCCAGACATTCCGAGCCCTCGCCGCACAGCGCGAACGCGCATTTTCCGATCATTTCGGGGAAGTCGCGCTCCATCATCGGCTCGCCGCACTCGGCAAAATATTTCTTTGACAGTTCAAGTCCCGTCATGTATCATCGCCGCCCTTTCGCGTAGCGTCTTAGCCGTCACAAACCAGCCGTAATACTCGAACGTCGGTGCGCATTTTTCGCATACATAAGCGTAGTACCCGCTGTGCTCGACGTCACCGTCAAGCACCGCCTCGGCTTTTGAAAGATACTTTTCGATATAGTCCGCCGAGTCGAGCTCGCCGAGTTTTTCATAGTACAGATCGGCGAGGTTGAGATACGTTATCGCGCGCTCAAGCGCTTGACCGACGTCGTTTTCGACTATCTCAAGCGCCGAAAAATACATCTTTTCGGATTCGTCAAACCGCCCCATATCGCATAGCGCGAGCGCGTAATTGTTGTAAAGCCCCGCGAGGCGAGAGTCTGATTTTTCGAGATGTTTTTCGTATATCCCGCGCGCCTTTTCGTAGTTTTCGACAGCTTTTCCGGGCTCGCCGAACGTCTTATACACGGTCGCCGCGTTGAGATACGTCGTCGCGCCCGTGACGTGATCGGTCATATTGAGCTCGCCGAGCAGTCCGAGCGCCGCGTCAACCGCCGCGTACGCTTCGTCCTTCGTGCCGTTCTGACGGAAAAATCCCATCATTTCATTTTCGACGGTGAGAAGTCCGCGCGCGTCGTTCCCCGCCTTCGCGGCGCGCTCCCAATAGTCGAGGTGGCGGCGCGCGGCGGAGATGTCGTTCTTTTTATAGATCAGTTCGTCGAGCTTTTCGATAAATCGCCCGACGGGTATCGGCTCGACCGCGGGTCCTCCCTCATAAAAATCGGAAACGAACGGGCAGACGGGCTCTTTATAATCTTCGGCGGGAATGCCGTGTTCTTTCTTTTCACCGTTCATATCATACCACGTTCGCGGTTATCATCCGCGCGTATTCGTTCATGCCGCCGCGGTCGTTGATGAGCACCGGCTCCTCGAGCTCGGCGATGGAATTTATTTTTCCGCCTACGTAGTCGAGTAATCTCTCGCGGCAGCTTTCAAGGCGCAGGATAAGCCCGCCGAGGCGCGCGTCCTGTACTTCAAAGCCATATGTCTTGTTGACGGCGTACCACTGATCGCGCAAAGCTCGGTGGAATTTTTTGACGCGCGAAACGCACTCGGGAATGTCGCCGTCGGCGATATTTTTCAGCGATTTTGTGTCGTGCGCCGCGTACGCCGCGCGGACTTTCTTTCCGAGGTCGAATTTTATTTCAAGCGCGGAGCAAAGCGCCGCCGCCGAATCGAACAGGAACGCGAATGATTTGCTTTCGACGGCGTATTTTTTGAATTTTGCGGCGTAATCCTTGTATATCGCCGCGTCGTATCCGCCCTCGGCGGAGTCGTCGAGTATGCCGAGGAATATATCGTTATAAAGGTGCTGCTTGCAGTATGCCGCCGTTCCGACGGTCGTCTTTTCGCCATAGATGTGGTTCGGAAGATCGAGGTCGAGGAACGCCTGATAGTCCTCGCCCGTTATCTCCTTGAATTTCGCGCGCTCTTGATCGGGAGTCATTCCCTCGGCGAGCGCCGCCGCGTGCATCAGCGACGCGAGCACCGAAACGTACGGGCATTCGCCGCCGTTGTCGCCCCACATCGTCAGCAGAACGTTTTTAACGCCTTTTCTCATGCAGGCGGGGATGGCTATATCGTTGCGGCGGTTTGAAATAATTTGATGCGGGGCGAAATTCCCCCAGCACCACGCACCGCCCGCGAAAGCGATTTTGTCGCTGAGCTTCTTGTGCGAGTCTATCATCTTTTCGTAAAATTCCGCGTCCTCGTGGTAGTAATCCCAATAGACGAGCGTCACGTTTTCGGGGATGTGCTCCTTGATCTCAGGCGGAAATTCGTCAACGGGATTATACGCGCCGTGACTGACGAGGCGGAAGAACATATCGGACCACATCATCGGCTCAAAGCCGTATTT
Source organism: Clostridia bacterium (assembly GCA_017542695.1). Next base: position 3,950 of record JAFXWT010000058.1, on the reverse strand, counting down.
TTTCGCAATATCGCACACTTTTTCGAGGTGGCGCATAAGCAGCTCGTATCTGTTCGTAAATCCGTGTTTATCGAGATATCTGCCGAGTCCGACGTTGTGCGCTTCGTCCATTCCGATATGTATCTTGTTAGTTTTCAGCGCGCGCCGCAGAGTTTTGAACATATTTTCTACAAGTGTATAAGTTCTCTCCTCGTCCGCGAGGATGATGTCGTCGATGTCGAATATCGGACGGTATTCGTCCCAGCGGAGTATCGTTTTGAGATGCGCGAGAGTCTGTATGCACGGAATAAGCTCTATCCCGACAGACGATGAGTACTCATCGAGTTCTTTCAGCTCACGGGCGGAGTATCTGCCGCGCTTGTATCCGAAGAACGGCTCGCCATCAACTTCATACGTGTCCTCTGTGTAGAGCATCGCGTAGTTGTAACCCATTTTCGATATGATCGAGAAAAACTTTTTGAGTCCTTCAACGCTCGGAACGGCGTTGCGCGAGCAGTCGATCATTACACCGAAGCTGTCAAAATTTTTCATAATAATTATCCTCCGCGGGTAAAAATTGTGTTTTATATGCTTATTATACCATATCAAAGCGAATTTTCAAGCATTATTTTGTGAACTTTTTTAGACAGATGTAAGTGAAATGCACTCCAAAAGTCAGGCAAAGCGGCATAATGTTCAACAGTGGGTGCATTTCAACGGCACTGTCGGCTGTTTTTTATATTTTCTCTCCCTGTTGACGCGAGAGCTGTCGCGCCCGCGGGCGCGACAGAGAGAGCTCTGCCCCGCGCGCATTATACGCCTTTTTCTTTCACACTCTTCCCCGCCGACGAATAAGATAAAGTAGCGGGCGACGCCCGCGAGTAACAAAAAAGGATGTCGGAGATCCGACAAAACATAACATGAACAGAAACATATACAATTCCGGCGCGAAAAGCATGTTCGGCGGCCGCGATATGTCGACACGACGCGCCGCGCCCGCTTTTTCGGGCAGACAGATGCAAAACGGAGCGGGAGGCGGTATGGCGCTTGCGATGGCGTACGTGCCCGAGCAGAGCTTCAAAAATCTCTATTCTCCGTCCGACGCGCTCTACGCGGGAACGCTTTTCGCCGAGCTTAATATGCCCTACTGCACGGGAGGACGAAGATGAACGACAGAAACGTAAAAGAACAGTACGCGCTGTTTTCCGAGCTGACGGAGATCAGCTTTGCGATGGATGAGCTTCGCCTATATCTCGACACGCATCCGACGGCGAACGATGCTGTAGCGCTCTATAAAGAATACATGACGCGGCGAAGCGATATCCTCGCCGCATATACCGAAAAATACGGCGACGTCGAGGCGTACCGCGTGAACGCCGATGGCGGATGGGGCTGGACAGCCGCTCCGATGCCGTGGGAAACGGAGGCGAACTGATATGTGGGAATATGAAAAAAGGTTACAGTTTCCCGTCAAAATAAAAAATCCCGACGCGCGCGCCGCGAAAGTGATAATCAGCCAGTACGGCGGGCCAGACGGCGAGCTCGGCGCGTCGCTCCGCTATCTGTCGCAAAGATTTGCAATGCCGTATAAGGACGTCGCAGGACTGCTGACCGACATCGGCACAGAAGAGCTGGCGCATCTCGAAATGATCGGCGCGATACTGTATCAGCTCACAAAAGGACTTGACATACCCGAGATAAAACAATCGGGCTTTGACACATATTTCGTCGATCACACAACGGGTATTTATCCGCAGGCGGCGGCGGGCGTGCCGTACACCGCGGCGTTCATGCAGTCGAAGGGCGACCCGATAACCGATCTTATGGAGGATATGGCGGCCGAACAAAAAGCGAGAACGACCTACGACAACATTTTGAAGCTCGTCGACGATCCCGACGTGATCGAGCCGATAAAATTCCTGCGCCAGCGCGAGATCGTGCATTTCCAGCGCTTCGGCGAGGCGCTCGGCATCGTCAGGGATAACCTGAACAGCAAAAATTACTACTTCTTCAATCCCGCGTTCCCGAACGGGTGCGGAGGATGAAAACGGAAAATCTAAAAGCGGGCGGTCCCTTGTGACCGACCTACGATTCTTCCGTTTGTTTTTGCAGGGGCGATTCACGAGCCGCCCGCAAAGTCAGAAAAAAAGAGGCGCACGCCTCTTTTTTCTTTATTTATCAAGCCGTACCGCCGTTTCGAGCGAGAGCTTCATCATGTCGGTGAACGTGTTCTGCCTCTCTTCCGCCGTAGTCGATTCGCCCGTGATAAGATGGTCGGACACCGTGAATATTCCGAGCGCGCGTTTTCCGGCGCGTGCGGCGTTCATATAGAGCGCCGCGCTCTCCATTTCAATGGCGAGCACGCCCATTTTTCCCCACAGCGCGCGCGGCAGCATTTCGTCGGGCAGTCCCGCCGAATCGCCGTAAAAGCAGTCGGACGACAGCACGTTGCCGACGTGGTAGTTCAACTTCATTTCCTTTGCAACATCAACCGCCAGCGCAAGCGTTTCAAAATCGGCTATCGGCGCGAATGAGCCCGGCAGATGATACTGCGCGGCATAGTTCGAGTCGGTACACGCGCCCTCGCCGATGACGATATCGCGCACGTGGACTTTCTCGCTCACCCCGCCTGCCGAGCCGACGCGGATTATCGTTTCAACGCCGAAGAAATTATACAGCTCGTACGAATAGATACCGATCGACGGGATGCCCATCCCGCTCGCCATAACGGAAACGGGCGTGCCTTTATACGTGCCCGTGTAACCCTGCACCCCGCGCACGTTGTTGACGAGGCGCGGCGAGTCGAGGAAGTTCTCGGCGATGAATTTCGAGCGGAGCGGATCGCCCGGCATGAGCACCGTCTTTGCGAAATCCGCGGGCGTCGCGCTTATGTGCGGTGTCGGATAACTCATAATATCACCTCAATATCCGCCGCTTTCCCGCGGCATATTTTTTACTATTTTAACGATGCGGCTCGTGCCGAGGCGCGACGCGCCGAGCGCGATGAAGTCCTCCGCGTCTTGAAGAGACGAAATGCCTCCCGCCGCCTTGATCTTTACGTGCGGCGCGACGTGGCGCGCCATCAGCGCGACGTCCTCTTTCGTGGCGCCGCCCGTCGAAAATCCCGTCGAGGTCTTGATGTATTCCGCACCCGACGCGGAGACGATCTCGCACATTTTTATCTTTTCTTCCTCGGTAAGAAGGCACGTTTCGATGATGACTTTGAGCAGTTTTCCGCGGCAAGCCGCTTTTACGGCGCGTATCTCGCCTAGAACAAAGTCGTATTTCTTATCTTTCAGAGCGCCGATGTTGATCACCATGTCGATCTCATCCGCGCCGTTCATTACGGCGTCGCTCGCTTCAAAGCATTTTGCCGCCGTCGTCGAGTACCCGTTAGGGAAGTCGATGACGGTGCATATTTTCACGCCGCCGCAAACGTATTCCGCCGCCTCTTTGACAAAAGACGCGGGAATGCAGACGGACGCGGTCTTGTATTTAATTCCGTCGTCGCAAATTTGCTTGATGTCGCTCCACGTTGCCGCGGGGTTAAGGAGCGTGTGGTCTACTTTTGATAGTATTTCGCTTATTTCCATGATTTGCCCTCGCTTTGTTTTATTTTGCAATTTAATTTTACCATTTTTTCTTTGTCATTTCAAGATGATGGCGGAATATTTTTTCGTCAGATACCGAAAATATGAAAAAGGCGCGTGATATATTATGGACAAAAAGAAAAATCCGCGGCAGACGGCGCGAACTGTCGACGGCGAAATGTCAAGCGCGTATTTCTTCGATGAAGCGGCGTCGGCAAACGAATTTACGGGGTGCGTCCCCACCCCGCCGCAGTCTGACGCCGACGCGGAAAGCTATCTCGATCTGCTCGGTGTGCCGATAACGTCAATGGACGGCGGCGAGAAGAAACGTCGGATATTCAAAAAAAGGAAATGAAAAGGGCTTCCCCGAAAGGAGAAGGC
>JAFXWT010000057.1 GCA_017542695.1 Clostridia bacterium | reverse complement strand
TGATAAGAGAAAATGGTGAGATTGCCGACACAAAACGTATACGCGGCGGAGACTATGATAATCTCAATAATGTCGAAATGCAAGACGATGAATTTGTTCTGTCAATAAGCTCTCAATCTGACGACGGAGACTTTGCCGGTTCAAATTCACACCTTTATAGTGTTGATTGGGTCTTCGTACTTGATAAAGATCTGAATATAGTCAACAAAGAAATAAAGAAAGGCAGAGAATATTTCGACAAAAGACTCGGCTTTAAGGACGGCGCACCTGTATATTCAAGTGATCGTCTTTTCGAAGATTTTGACGCCGGTTCCCCGGGAGCATTTATTGATTACGAAGATTTTTATCTGATAGTCTCGGAACGCAGAACCGGTCATTACGAAAACCAACCGCCTCAGATCAACTCTGCATGGTATTATACCGAAACCGTATATTCGGGGTACAATAAAGACGGAAAGCTTCTTTTCAGATCGTCTGTAGATTCATCGTTTGATTATGACTGGCTTTTGTCTGAGTATTTTTCTTAATAACGGAAATTCATATAAATACAGATAAGTATGAGATCCTCGCTTCGCGCGGATGACAAATACGGAGCGGGAGCTTCAAAATGAAGCTCCCGCTCCGTATTTTTTATATTCCGCGGTCGTCAAGCCACCAGTCGAACTCGTCGTCTTCCGTTTCGTACGCGTCGTATGCGCGGTAACGCCTGCGGCGGCCGCCGGAGAGAAGACGTCCGATAAGCCGGATGGGAAAAGTGATTATTCGCCAAATACATTTAAGACCGAGATAAGTAAATATGATTGAAAGGATCGTCGCCATATCGAACACCTCCCTTACAACTCTATTATAACGGACCATCTGTACTATAAAACGTACTTATCGAACGTTTTTCGCAAGCGCGCGGCATACTCGCACGGCTTTTTTAATATAATGTACAAAAAAGCCTTGGAGGTACTGTATGGCTGTTGAAAGAAACGCGGGAGACGCAGTCTCGATCATAAAATTCGATACGTCGTTCGGGAGCGACGCGGGCGGCGACTTCACGCTTCCCGACTATATGCCGGAGATAAAGAGGCTGCTGTACGTTTCGGCGTCGGCGCTTCCGGAAGGAAAATTCATCGGCGGAGGGGTGCTCGAACTCGACGGGGTGATGTCATATAACGCGGTGTACGTCGGCGACGACGATTCGCTGTGCGCGGCGCCGCTCAATATCGAGTACAGCGCGGACACGGCGCTGCCCGCCGCTGTCGAGGGGACGGATTCGGTCTTTGTCGACACGGTGATCGAGAGCACTACCTGCCGTGCGACGGGTCCGAGGAGCCTGAGCATTAAGAGCCGCCTCAAATTCAGAGTCAGCGCGGACGATACGTACGCGCCGGAGGACGACGGCGGCGCCGCCGTCGAGCGGCTGACGGAGGAGGTTCCCTGCGTCGTGAGGCGGCGCGGGGGCGTTACGGAGACCGCCGCGGGAACGCTCTCCGCCCCTGAGGGGGATACGCCCGTGATCTGCGACGGCACTCTCGTAGTGACGTCGGCGACACTCGGCGACGGAGGGGTCAGAGCGTCCGGAAAGATATGCGCAAGGTGCGTGACAAAAAGCGACTCCGGGTACGCCGTCGTGCATGGCGAGATACCGTTTGAGACGACTGTACCGATAGAGTCGGACGTCGCGTTTACCGGCGCGAGGGCGTGGGGAAGGATAGCTTCTTTGAACGTTACGCAGGGGGATGACGGCGACCTTTTCGTCACCGCGGAATACGATCTTGACGCCGAGGCTTACGCGATAAGTGATGCCGAGATATGCACGGACGCCTATGCAAGGGGATTTGAGTGCGATTGCGCCCTGCGCGACTGCGAGATACCGGTGATGATAGCCTTCGGAGCGGACCGCGTCGAGGTCACGGGAGAGACGGAGCTGAAAAATCCCGACGGTGCGAGAGTCCTTGCCACGTCTCCCGCGCAGATACTCCCGTCCGTCACCGCGTCCGACGGCAAGATCGCCGTCACCGGCAGCGTGCGCCTTCGCGTTCTCATAAACGCGGACGGCGAGATATACGCGCAGGAGATGGAAATGCCCCTGAGGCACGAGATCGCGGACGCGCCGGACGGAGTGACGACCGCCGATTTGCAGAGCTTTCTCGTTTGCAGTG
>JAFXWT010000056.1 GCA_017542695.1 Clostridia bacterium | reverse complement strand
TTTCAGACGGTTGGTACAACACTCTCAGCCGCAAAACGCAGAAACACGTCTTCGCCCTCTGGCGCCTCGCCGGGAAGTGAAATCGCACATTTTGCAAAATGATAATTTGGCGGTACAATAAGATCGCAAAGGAGGATTTTGCTATGAAAGATGAATTTGTTGCCCGCGTCGGCGTCTGGGGACAGCGCCACTACAACTATCTGAACAAACACAATCCCACCGTTATAAACGCAATGCGCCTGAAAGGAACGCTCGAGCAGTACCTTACCGATCTGAACCGCGATACGCAGGAAACCTATGACATGATGATCCGGCAGTACGCCGAAATCGAAGGCGTCACGGAGGATCTCAAACGTATCGACGCGATGGAATATACCCGCCGTATGAACTCCATCCGCAACCGCGTCGAAGAGTTTGTCCTGCACGATTTCGTGTACTCATAATACCAACCGAATGCCAGACGAGCGGAGCCGACACCGGCTCCGCTATTTCTATGCCCGTTAATAATAGCTGCCGAAAAAGTTGATATTTCAGGAGGATTTGCGGTTATAATTCGAAGAATTTATAGATCCCTCCGTAATATCGCTTTTCATTGAATGCTGTTCTTTAAGTATCCTGTTCTGTTCTGCAAGATGCCTGTTCTGTTCCGCGAGCTTGTCGATCAGCCCACCCGTTCCGGTATCCGTTCCGAATCTTACTGCATTGATCTCAGCCCGCGCAACGTCGGCGGGATAAAATGCCAGGACGAACGCGAGAGCACCCGTCGCGATCCCCGCATACTCAAGGGACGATAAAACGTCCCCTTTTGTTTCTTTATAGAAGATCGCGAATGCTATAAGATACACGATCACAGCGACAGACAGCCAGATCAGTATTCTTTTTTTCATTAGTCATTTCCCCTTTCGTCCGTTTCTCTCTCGGTCACGATGATGAAATGGTCTGTGACTTTGATCTCGTATCTGTGGCGTTTCTTCGTGTACTTTTCCTCGAAATCGTTTTCCTCGTGAAGCGCGAGGCTTATCAGTTTTTCCTCGTGAGACGCTTCTTCAAATTCTTTCTGTTCGTCGGCTTCGAGAAGATATATCAGGATTTGTTCGTTCGTTTTCTCCTGTTTCAGTTTCGGACTTTCCCAGATCAATGTCATTGTTTTATTCCCCTTTCGTTTTTCTTCACTGATATTCTACTCCATGTCGTGTACCAAAAGTGGGACACAAAAAAGAGCCTTGCGAAAAGGCTCTTTCTGTTATTACTTATGGATTACAACTCCCAGCTGATACAGTTCAGGCATCCGCCCTCTTTTGCGATATCCTCGCACCTGACGGGGACTATCTCTTTTGTAAAGATGCTCTTTGCCGCCGCTATCGCCTCGTCGTCCATCTCGTGTCCGAAAACCGGGAGAAAGATCGTGTCGTCCGTCTCGAGAAAGTTGAGATACGTTCCGACCGCGCTGATACCCTTGGAGTCGAAATACGGAAAGTCGATCACGTCGATGCCGTGCTTTTTGAGCACCTTTTTGATCTTCTGCTCGTGCCCGTTTTTGTACGGCGTTCTGTTTCCGATGACCGTCGTCTCGTCGACGAACCTCACCATACCGTCCGCGTGACCTGTCATATCGCTTTTCAGCGCCGGAATGATTATTACCTTCGCCGCGAGTATCCTCTCAAGCTCCGCGAGCAGGTCGTCTCTCTCCCTCTCCTGATTTTCCGAAAAGACGCGGTCGCTGATTATCGCCGTCTCCTTTGACGGAGACATGACAACGTTCCCGCCGTCGAGGTTAATATCGGAATACTCGACTTCGATTCCTACCTCTGCTTCAAGATCACGCTTGTAAACTGTACGTTTAGCACGCTCATCCTCATTCCTATGATACGACGGCTCGTATCTGAACGAGACATATCGCCCGTCCCCCGTCTTCACCGGCATAAAATCCCGTAGCCAGATGTCTTTGACGTGTTCTAAGTATTCAATGCCGATATTTCTTTCGTCCAATGCTGAAATAAGCAGTTTTTGTTCTCTCAAACTGTTCGACAGTACTATCATTCATTGCTTCCTTTTTTTATACTTTCGATGTATTCATCGTAAGAAAGCGGGAATTCATCTGTTTTTAATTGTCTGGTTTGCTCATCTATTAATAGTTTTTCAGGCCTGTATCCAAATTTAATGTGTGCTTTTTCAAGTA
>JAFXWT010000055.1 GCA_017542695.1 Clostridia bacterium | reverse complement strand
GTTTATCAGTTTGATGTCAGCCTTTGCGCCCTGCGCGAATGCCGCGTGACGAACGGATTCCATTACCGAGATGTACGCGTCCGGAAGCGCCGCGTACTTGCCGACGATCGCGATTTTCAGCGGCGTTTCGGCGTGCTCCTGACGGTGTACCATTTCTGTCCACGCGGTTAAGTCGGGCTTCTCGTTTTCGAGTCCGAGGTGGTGGCACGCACTGTCCGCAAGTCCCTCGTGCTCCAGCATAAGCGGTACAGCGTACAGCGACGACGCGGTGCGGTTGATGATAACATCTTCTTTGCGGACGTTGCAGAAGTTCGCGATCTTTGCTTTCGCTTCGTCGGGAACATCGCAGTCCGCGCGGCAAACGAGAATTGTCGGTTGTATTCCGACAGCGAGAAGTTCTTTTACAGAGTGCTGAGTGGGCTTTGTTTTGAGTTCCTCCGAACCGCTGATAAACGGCAGCAGCGTGACGTGAATGTAAATGACGTTCGCGCGGCCTTTGTCAAGTCCCACCTGTCGTATCGCTTCAAGGAACGGTGTCCCCTCGATGTCGCCGACAGTTCCGCCTATCTCGGTTATCACAATGTCGGCGTTCGCGGCTTCGCCCGCTTTGTAGATGCGTTCCTTGATCTCGTTCGTGATGTGCGGAACTACCTGTACCGTTGCTCCGAGATAGTCGCCGCGACGTTCTTTGTTTATGACAGTCTGGTAAATCTTGCCGGTGGTGACATTGCTGTTTACGTTAAGATTTTCGTCGATGAAGCGCTCGTAATGTCCGAGATCGAGGTCGGTCTCCGTGCCGTCGTCGGTCACGAAGACTTCTCCGTGCTGGTACGGGCTCATCGTTCCCGGATCAACGTTTATATACGGGTCGCATTTCATTACCGTAACGCGGTGTCCGCGGTCTTTCAGCAGACGACCGAGCGATGCGGCGGTAATGCCCTTCCCGAGCCCCGAGACGACACCGCCCGTGACGAAGATGTACTTAGTTTCCATAATCAGTTCCTTTGTTTATCCGTCCTTCGGCTTACCGATTTTATCGCAGCCGCGCCGCGTCTGTAAAGGGTACTCCAAAATTTTTTCACTTTGTATTTCGGGTGAAAAATTTTTTGAGCCTCCCCCTTGACAGCCTTGCTTGCTGCGATGTGCGGCAATTAGCCGAAGAAAGGAAAAGTATGTGCTTACAGCGTCGTTAATTGTTCACATAAAGCCGTCTGTACGGACTGTTCGAGTTCGGTGTTAATTTGAAGAAATGCGCGTCGAGAAGTTCACTTGCATCGAAGTCAAACTTCTTCGCGAACAGCTCCACATCAGCTTTTATGGTTTTCAGATCTTCCTTTGTCGCGTCTTCGCATATCACCTGTTCGGGATGATCGGGCTCATGATCGGAGCGAATGTACATAACGCCGCCGTGCATTCCGGTAGCACAGAAATCGCCGACGGGACACTGATCCTCATACCCGATGCCGAGCACGATTATGCGTCCTCCCGCCTGATATTCCGCAAGAAAATCGCCCGTCTTGCCGCCTATCACCATGAGCGGCTTTTTCTCCATGTATTCTTTCATGTGGATGCCCGCGCGATAGCCCGCCGAGCCTTTCACAAGTATCTTCCCGTCGCGCATTCCGTAGCCCGCCGCGTCGCCGACGTTTCCGTGAACGGTGATCGTTCCGTCGTTCATAGCGTCGCCGACAGCGTCCTGCGCGTTGCCGTAAACCGTGATGTCCGAGCCCGTCAGATACGCGCCGAGAGCGTTCCCGGGTATGCCGTGTATCTCGATGTCCTTGCCCGTGCAGCCGCTCCCCGTGTAGCGCTGTCCGAGCATATTTTCTATCGTCACCTTGCGTCCGTGCGACGCTCTTATTTTTTCATTCAGCTCCCGAAAAGAGAGATTTTCCGCATTGATCTTCATTACGCCGTCTCTCCTTTCGATAGAATGTCAAATCTTTTTTCTCTTGCGAATGCGGCGAGCTGCGGAGCCTCTTTGAGCAGCTCC
>JAFXWT010000054.1 GCA_017542695.1 Clostridia bacterium | reverse complement strand
GTAGCGCTCTTTCAGTCCGCGAAGAATGGAGATCGTGTCTTCTACACTCGGCTCTCCGACCATAACCGGCTGGAAGCGCCTTTCAAGAGCAGGATCCTTTTCCACGTATTTTCGATATTCGTTCAAAGTCGTTGCGCCGATACAGTGCAATTCCCCTCGTGCGAGCATCGGCTTGAGCAGGTTGCCCGCATCCATCGCGCCATCCGATTTGCCTGCGCCTACGATGGTATGCAATTCATCGATAAACAGGATGATGTTTCCATTCGAAGACTTAACTTCATTCAAGACGGCTTTCAGCCTTTCCTCGAATTCGCCACGGAATTTTGCTCCTGCGACAAGCGCTCCCATATCGAGCGAAAAGAGTTTGCGTCCCTTCAAATTATCCGGCACGTCCCCCTTTACGATACGCAGGGCGAGTCCTTCCGCGATGGCAGTCTTACCGACGCCCGGCTCACCGATCAGGCACGGATTGTTCTTGGTTTTTCGCGACAGGATACGAATCACGTTGCGGATCTCGTCGTCACGGCCGATCACGGGATCGAGTTTTTGTTGCTTTGCCAATTCTACCAGATCTTGTCCGTATTTTTGCAAAACGTCGTAGGTTTCTTCCGGGTTGTCTCCCTGCACACGGGCATTGCCGCGCACTTCTTTGAGAACTTGCAAGAATTTGTTGACGGTCAACCCGATCTCACCGAATATCTTCTTGATATTGGCTTGCGCGGAGTCGATAAGCCCCAATAAGAGGTGCTCGACCGATACGTAATCGTCTTTCATCGTTTGCGCGCGCGATTCTGCCGCAGTGAGGGCGGCATTTAGGGCAGAGGTCAAATAGATCCGTTCGGGATCGTAAGAACCCGTTATGCGAGGTAATTTTTCAAGTTCGCCGCGCACTTTGCCCGCAGTGTCTTCCGTAGAGAGATCCATCTTGTGCCACAATTCGGGGATCAGACCTTCTTTGGCATCCAGAAGGGCAAGTAACAAGTGTTCTTGTCCGATTGCTTGGTGGTGGCGCTCTACGCCGATGTTGTGAGCGGTGGTGAGCGCTTCAATACTTTTTTGTGTCAATTTTTGAATATTCATAGCTCTTTCACCATACCCCCGTCAGGGGGCTCCTTTTTTGAGATTAAAACAGGAGATTTGCGTTGGCGTAAGTTTTTTCCACATTTGCTTCCGCGATCTCGGGTTGGTCCAGATAACAGAAGAAAGTTTTCAGCGCGTGATCGAATGCGTCAACGTAAGCGGAGATTCCAGCGGCAACGATTTCGCTGTCTAACGTCTCGGTTACGAAACGCTTGATGAGTCTTCCGTCCGTTATCGTAGCGACACTGTCGGGATGATACTCTTTCTCGATCTTGATCCACAGTTTGAAGAACTGCATCACGAGCAAGGAAAGGGTGGCGCTTTGGGTGCGCATGGAAACTTTCAATTCGCCGATGGCTACCTGCGGCATACGATACAGCTCGACCTGATATCGAACGGTCGGGTTGTATTTGTAGCTGAGGGCGCTACGCAGGGTCAGCATCGTAGACGATGTGCTTTCCAATGGTTGAAAGGCGCTGCCGAGCAAGGCTTGCATACGATCGAATACGTTTTGCATCCTTTTCTCCGGGGTCTCGTACGAGACGTATTCTGCTAAGATCTGATTGATAAGGTTTGAGCGGTTCGTGTGGCGTTCATACGCTAAGCGATCCACCGCAGTGATTACGTTTTCGGACAGTACCAAGGAATAGATATTCTTTTTCATTGCAGAGCCTCCTGTTTTTCGCCATTATTGTATGCCGGAATAAATAATTTGTCAAGCGGTTTATATAAATTCTTTTACGAGTTTTTGAAACGAAGAAAGAAAAAATGAAGAGGATATAATAAAATCATATCCTCCTTTTGCATTTTTATTGCGTTTTTGCGTATAGGCACCTTGATTTCTCGTCCAAGCAAGAATCGGCAAAGACGATTGCCGGGATACTTGACTTTGGCGGCAAGCAAGAGGAAGAACCTGAAATGACAGATGAAGAGATTGAACAAGAGATAAAGCGACTTAAACAATTGTTGGCTAAGAAGAAAAAGTAAAAAAGGATCGCGGGGACAGTCACGGGGGTG
>JAFXWT010000053.1 GCA_017542695.1 Clostridia bacterium | reverse complement strand
GCAAAATTCCTCGGAATGACGGGTATCATCTTAGGTTCCATAATAGGAAACACGCTCGGCATTCTCACCTGCATCGTTCACTTCTTCCGTAAGAAAAACACGCTGCACTTTGTGTGGCATCTGTCGTTCAGAGATTTCCTGCTTACGTCAAGATACAGCATCGTAGATTCTTCCGTTTATATCTGCTGGGGCTTGATGGACTACGTTATGATCGGCTTTATTTCGCGCAATTACGGCGATACAGGTCTGATCGCGCTCGCCGTTGTCGTAAGTCTTATCGAATTCGGCGTCGTTATGGACGGCGTCGGAATGGCGATGCAGCCGCTTATCGGCACATACTTCGGCGAAAAGAACCACAAGCTCATAAAAAGAGTTATGGGATCGGGTATAAAAGCCGCGATCATAGAAGGCGCCGCTGCGACGTTGCTCATTATGATCTTTGCAAAGCAGTTCTGCGGTCTGTTCGGCGTGACCGAAGGCGAAGCGCTTGCTTCGGCGGTAACGGCTATCCGTATCGTATCTCTCGGATTCATATTCTGCAGTACGGTGTCACTTACGACTTCTTACTATATGCTGATAGACCGCATCGGAATGGCTACCTGCATCGCGTGTCTGCAGAACGGTTTATTATACGTTCTCTTACCGACCCTCGGCTCCCTTATTTTCGGGATAAACGGTATGTGGGCGGGCTTTGCCGTCGCTCCGGTGCTTACGCTTATATGCGCGTTTCTGTTTGTGTATCTGCGGTTCGGTAAGGACAATTTCCCGTTTTTGCTGAAAAATATGGAGTCGGAGATAGTAGTTATGGATGACACGCTTACTCCGGATTCCGCTTCCGCTTTATCCGAAAAGGTGCAGGACTGCCTTCTTTCTCATCAGTATCCGAAAGACACCGCAAATCGCGCGGCGCTGTTTACCGAAGAGATCGGGCTGACGATAATCGAGATCAACAAGCGATCAAAAAAACCGGTTTTGATAGAATTCTCGCTTTTCTTTGAAGACGATCACGTTCTGATCATAGAGCGCGACTCCGGAAAGCTGTTCGATCTGACCGACCCGGACGCAGAAATCAAGGGCCTGAGCGGATTCATATTAAGCGGTCTGATGGAAGCGCACGACGAAAAAGCGTATCTTGTGACTACCGGGTATAACCGGAATATGATCCGTTTCTCCCGGACGTGAAAGGAGGAAAAGCATAATGAACGTATATGATTTTGACGGAACGATATTCCCTACGGACTGTTCGATAGGGTTTTGCATCTGGTGTATGAACCGCCATCCCAAGCTGTGGTTCACGTTCGCTCCGAAGGCGATAAAAAACGTGATACTGAAAAAGAAAGGAAAAATGTCGGAAGCCGCGATGCAGCGCAAGTTTTTCAGCTACCTGACGCTGATCGACGATTTCGACAAACAGATCGAACGGTACTGGGATAAAAACGAGAAGAAGATCGCCCCCTGGTATCTCGCGCAGAAGAGGTCCGACGACCTTATCATCAGCGCGTCGCCCGACTGCATCATCGGACCAATCGCCAAGCGTCTCGGAGTGAATTATATGGCTACGGAATACGACCGCGAATTCGGGGTGTATCTGAACAATATGATGTACGCGAAGGAAAAAGCGAAATACATCATAGACCACGGTTTTCCGGTGATCGATAATTTCTATTCCGATTCTCTTGCCGATACGCCGCTTGCTTTGTGCGCTGAGAAAGCTCATCTGGTCACCAAAAAGGCAAGTACCGTCGTCGACTGGCCTGATCTCGACAAAGAGACCATGGGCAAGGTCAAAAAGAAGATCGACACGGGTTGGAACATACATCTGAAAGAGGATGAGTGAGGAAAATATGGAAAACAGCGTTAGAATATCAGGGAAAGAAAAGGCCTTCTATGGCCTTGGGGATTTTTCCGCCAATATTTTGCTTGTTGTTTTTTCTTTCTATCTGCTGTTTTTCATGGTCAGCATCGGCGGGCTCAAGCCGGCGCTTGCATCCCTTGTCTTTTTGGTCGCAAAGATCTGGGACGCGGTAACGGACGTGTGGATGGGACGGATAAGCGACAACACAAAATCCAAATTCGGGAAAAGACGGGTCTATATGATATTCGGAGCCGTTCCGTTCGGATTGATGTTCATCATATTATGGCTCTGCCCTTTCTCCGTCGAGACGTCCCAATTCGTCAAGTTCATTTATTATATGATGGCGTATTGCCTGTTTAACACTACATATACTATCGTGTACGTACCGTATAACGCGCTCACCGCAAATATTACGGACGATTACGACCAGAGAAGCAGCTTGATGACTGTAAGAATTATACTCGCCAACGTTGGCATAATACTGGGAGCGGCTTTGTTCGGACTGCTCGCCGGAGATAATACCGTGTTTTCGGATCTGTTCGTTGAAGCCGGATGCACCCGATTTGAAGCGATAAAAAACTCGTATCTGGTCTCGAGCGCGATAATCGGTCTTATTGCCGGCGTAACGATGATGATCTCAGGCTTGAAAGTCAAAGAAAGATATACGGGCAGTGAAGAGAAAAACCCCTACGGACTGTTCAAGACGCTTTCTCAGTTTATTAAAATGAAAGAATTCAGATACACGACGGCGTATTATCTGACCAGTATGCTGGGATTCGATATCCTCCTGGCGTTGTTTATGTTTTATGTTCAGGACAGTCTCGGATATGCGCCGGACGGAACCCTTTCAATGATTATCGTCACAATTCCCCTGCTTGTGGCGATGGCGACATCCGTAGTTTGGGACAAACTGTCGGAAAGATTTGAAAAACACAGGGTGTATTTGTTCTCGGTGATAATCACATCCGTTGGGCTGATAATCGCCCTGTTCATCCCTGCGTTCAAAGGCGAAATGTATCAATCCGCCACCGCTTCGATGAGTGAAGTGCTGTCATCCGCCACTTCGATATTCCTGACGCTGGCGGTATGTGTAGTCGGGTGTGGAATGAGCGGAATTCAAATCCTCCCATACGCCGCGATTCCGGATATCGTCGAACTCGACGAATATACATACGGAATCCGGAGAGAGGGCGCATATTACGGTGTGCAAAGCTTTATCTACAAGCTTTCAAACGGCGTCTCGCTTGCGCTTGTATCTCTTCTTCTGCAATTGTTCCGGTACAAAGAGACCCCTTTTCTGGACGAGGTTACGGGCGAAGTCGTTTACTCATACGTACAATCTCAAACTGCACGGGATGCGGTCAGAATCATTTTCTGTGTTCTTCCGATAGCAATATTCGTTATTTCAATAATATGCGCTTTCAAAGCCGATATGGGAAGGAACAGGTTTAATGCCATAAAAGAAGAACTGGCGAAAAGAAAGAAATGAGTGACTTGGAATGTACATTATAATCTACGATTTCGGAACCAGCAGCGTAAAGACCTGTCTGTTCGAAATAAGCTCGGAAATACGTCTTTTAGCAGGCTCATCCGCCGGATACGGTCTGTATATTTCCGACGGCGGCGGCGCGGAACAGGATACGGAGGAATGGTGGGCGGCGATTTGCTCGACCACGCATGAGCTGTTTTCAAAAACAGACGTAAAGCCCGAAGAAATAGAGGGAATGGCGTTCTGCTCGCAGATGCAGGGCGCGGTCTTCGTTGACGGGAACGGGAACGCTCTTCGCCGCCCGATGAACTATCTGGATCAGAAGGGCTTCAAAGAATACAAGGACTGCATGGGCAGAGGGATAATAAAAGTCTCCGGATGCAGTCTTTATAAGCTTGTGCGCAATCTGATCGTCAATTACGCCGGCTCGACCAGCGCAAAGGACCCGGTATGGAAATACAAGTGGGTGGAAAACAACGAGCCAGAGGTTTTTAAAAAGATTTACAAGTGGCTAGATATCGGCGACTATCTGACGTCGCGCTGCACGGGCAGGATCGTACGGACCGCCGACACGGCGTTTGCGACCTTCCTTTATGATACACGCAAGGGAAAGGAAGGCTGGAACAAAGGCCTTTTGAAGATGTATAAAGTTGATCCCGGGCATATGCCGGAGATCATCGACTGTACGGATCTGGTCGGCGGGCTCACTGAAAAAGCGGCTGATGAGCTCGGACTCGTTGCGGGGATTCCTGTCTTCGGAGGCGGCGGCGACACCACCTTTGTCAATATCGGCGCGGGATGCACAACGCCGGGAGACACGCATATCTACGTCGGGACGTCGGGGTGGGTATCGACTTTTATGGATCATCAGACCGTCGATATCAACGCTATGATAACCGGCGTTCTGTCCGCGAAGCGCGGGTATTTCAATTACTACGCGGAGCTCGAAACGGCGGGAAAATGCTACGAATGGGCGCTGAATCATCTTGCGCTTGACGAGATCGGCGTTTACCTGAACGATACAAAGGTTACGGATGATTACGAGAGCAGATTCACAAGTCTCTACGATTATATGTCATCGGAAGTCGAAAAGGTTCCGCCCGGGGCAAACGGCGTGATCTTTACCCCCTGGATGCACGGCAACCGCTGCCCGTTCGAGGATTCAAACGCGGGCGGGATGTTCTTCAATATCAGGATCGAAAACGGCAAGCGGGATATGATCCGCGCGGTTTTGGAGGGCATATGCTATCACCTGCGCTGGCTTTTGGAAAGTGTTGAGAAAAAGGTCAAAACATCCGATACGATCCGGTTCGTCGGCGGCGGAGCGCTGTCTCCCGTCATCAGCCAAATGCTCTCGGATATTACCGGCCGGACGATTGAAACGGTCAGCAACGCGCAGGAGGCGGGCGCGATCGGCACCGCCCTTGTCGTTGCCGCGGGTATAAAAGGCGAGGACGTGCTCGAGCTTGCGCGCCGGCTCGTAAAAGCAAACCGCGTTTACGTTCCGAATACGAAGAACAAAGAGGTTTACGAACGCAACTACAAGGTGTTCAAAAACCTCTACAAGTCCAACGCCGCGAACTTCAAAGGTCTGAACGGATGATTCGGATGACAAAAGCGGGGGCGTTTTTTGTTAGATGTGTAAAGATGCCACCCGGGAGAGCGCCAGGTTCGCAATCTGGATGTCAGGGGTTCGATCCCCCTATGGTCCACCATAAAAGGATTGCTGTCTTGACAAAGGCAACAATCCTTTTTACAATACTGATAAGAAAACGAAGCAGGTGAACTAAATGATTCTTTTTAGACCCGTTGGTACAATCGAACTGAATTTGATAAAGCAGAGCAATTATAAGGAGTTTCCTCCAAGACTCCCTGAGCAACCCATCTTTTATCCTGTATTGAATGAAGAATACGCATGCGAGATAGCGGAGAAATGGAACACCAAAACAGGCGATGGAAAAGGCTATGTAACACGGTTCACCTTGGATGACGAATACATCGGGCAATTTGATGTTCATACTGTTGGCAATCATGTGCATCAGGAACTGTGGATTCCTGCTGAAGAACTGCCGACTTTCAACAGTCATATAATTGGATTGATTGAAGTCATAAGGGAGTTTGGCGGTGATGATACGAAATCTAACGATTTCCTTTGATTTGTTATAATAGCAATCTTTAGCCAAAAAGAATCAGTCACTCCGTCAGGGGTGGCTGTTTCTTTTTGAAAGATCCTGCGGGGAGATTCGAACCCGAGGGCTCTTGGCGACATGCCGGGGGCATGTCGCAACTTGAGGTGGCCTCCGCCGCAGCGGAGGTCGAATCCCACCCGCTGCGCCAAAAGAAAAAGACAGGCCTTGTACCTGTCTTTTCCTTTTGCGTTGACATGGGATTCTAACCCGAGGGCGCCGGCCGCGTCATGGAAGAACGGCAAACCTGATGGATTTGCCGTTCTCTTCTTTTTGTGCTATGATGAAGCGGATGAGATCAAGGGCTTATCCGCACCGCCGGGCGATGATCGGCAAGCAAATCGGGATTTGTCAGGACAAAGAGGATGAAAAAACAAGCGATTCTTTCCGTCAATATTGCCGTCCTGCTTTTCGGGTTGGCCGGACTTTTTGCCAAATGGGTCCGCCTGCCCGCCATCTGCATCACTTTTGGAAGAGTGGTGTTTTCTTCTGCCGCGCTCGGCCTGTACATGTTGAGCCGAAAGCAGAAGTTTCGGGTGACGAAGCGTGACGCCCTCCGGCTGCTGCTCGCCGGGGCGATCCTCGCCCTGCACTGGTGGTCATTTCTC
>JAFXWT010000052.1 GCA_017542695.1 Clostridia bacterium | reverse complement strand
TCACGTTCCGCGCCGACGTTAAAGACGAAAACGAAGTCCGCCGGATGATGGCGTACGCCGAGTGCGAGCTCGGCGGCGTCGGCGCGCTCGTTTGCAGCGCGGGGATCGCCGGAAGCGGCGTTTTTACGGAAATGACGCGCGACGGGTACGAGCGAGTGTTCGATACGAACGTCTGGGGAACGGCGGTCTGCGCGCGCGAAGCGGCGAAGGTCATGATACGCGCGGGCGGAGGGAGGATGGTTTTCATCTCGTCGATGTGGGGCGTCGTCGGATCGTCGTGCGAGGTTCTTTACTCCGCGTCGAAAGCGGCGGTGATCGGACTGACGAAGGCGCTGGCGAAAGAAATGGCGCTGTCGCATATCACCGTCAACTGCGTCGCGCCCGGCGTTATCGACACCGATATGAATGCCTGCTACGACGCGCAGACGATGAAAGATCTTGCCGCCGAAACACCCGTCGGGCGCATTGGCACGCCGGAGGATGTGGCGCGCGCGGTGCTGTTCCTCGCGTCGGAGGGCGCGGAGTTCATCACGGGCGAAGTGATGAACGTTTCAGGCGGGTTTATTGTATAGTTTGGAGTTTTAAGATTTCCCGCGAGGGAAAAAACGAAATATTGAAATAATCACCTCTTTTTCGTCAATCATAGAAAAGAGGTGATTTTTTATGTCTTTCAGAACGGACCTCGCGGTCGAGCTCCGCGAGGAAAAAATGAAAAACGTTGCCGAGCGCGACGCGGGAGAGATAGACGGCGTCATCTTCGGTGAAACGCGCGACGGCGGTGTTGTCGTAAACACGATCGACGTCATCGACGAGCGCGGCGAAATGAAGCTCGGAAAGCCGCGCGGACGCTATGTCACCGTCTCTTTCGGCGACGTTGGCGAAATGGGATACGACGAGTACGAGCGTATTTGCCGCGTTATATCGAAGAACATATCCGAGCTTGCGGGAAGAGCGTCGGACGGCGCGCGGAGCGTGCTTGTGTGCGGGCTGGGGAACAGGCGTCTCGCCGCCGACGCGGTCGGCGTTATCGCCGCGGAGCACACGCTTGTCACGCGCCATCTGAAAAAAAGCGACAGGGAAGTGTTCGACAAAGCGGGGTTTTTCGATATTTGCGCCGTCATGCCCGGAGTGCTTGCGCAAACGGGCATCGAGACGCGCGAGCTGATACTCGGCGCGGTGCGCGAGGCGCGCCCCGACCTCATCATCGTCGTCGATTCGCTCGCGGCGCGGAAAACGGAGCGTCTCGGCAGAGCCGTTCAGCTCACCGACACGGGAATTTCTCCCGGCTCGGGCGTGGGCAATAACCGCGCGGCGATAAACATCGGAACGACGGGCGTGCCGACGCTTGCGATCGGCGTGCCGATGGTGATAGACTCGACTACGCTGATATCAGACGCGCTCGAAAAAGCGGGCGTGACTGGTGATATTTCCGCACCCGATCTGTTCGTCTGCCCGAAGGACGTCGATATGAGGACGGAGCTCGTCGGCTCACTGATCGGATACGCGATAAATTTCGCGTTCCACGGGAACATGACGCTGCCCGAAATGATGATAATGTAATAAAAACGTTCTCCGCGTCATAATATTTTACAAAAACGATACGGAGAGAAAAATGGACGAGAATTTACCGATAATCACGCTCGATGAGCCGCATATACGATCGAAAAAGGCGACGGCGCGGCGGCGCGCCGCCATTGTCGCCGTTCTTGCGGCGACGCTCATCGCGCTTTGCGCGGTGACGTTTGCCGTCGGAAAGGACACGTTTCTTTCGGGATTGCTGAACAAAAAAGCGGCGGCGGAAAACGCGCCGCACGTCGCGGGGATATACGATTTTGACGCGGCAAAAGTGCCTGACGGCTGCGTGGGGATAGTGCCCGTCGATCTGTCGGGAGGCGGCGAAAAAGTCGCTCCGATCGCGCCAGTCAAGGCGGCGGGAAAGGTGCTCGTCATCTCGACTCATCCGTACGAGGCGTACACGGGCGAAGTTATGACTTACGCCTCCGCCGACTTTTCGGCGACGGGCGGTGAATACACGACGGCGAAAGTCGCCGATTTTCTCGCGTCGGAACTGCGTCGTCTCGGGATCGACGCGGAATATATCGACGTCGGTGTATCGGGCGGCCGCGAGTCGTACGCCGCGGCGGCGGAGAAGATCAAAAATTATAGCGGCGGCGACGTTTTCTGCGTTATTGACGTTCACCGCGCCGCGCTCGTCGATGAAACGGGAAACATCCTGCGCCCGATAACGAAAAGCGACGACATCATGGCGCAGGTAGCGCTCGTCGCGGCAAAGGGGTGCGGAAAGTACGAAACGCGCCTTTCAAATGCCGCCGCGCTCGCCGAAAAAATGAACGAAAAATGTGAAAAGTCAGCTATTGTCGTAACGCGCGACGGGGTGCTCAATCAGGACGTGGACGCGGTGTTTTTTACGGCGGAGATCGGCTCTGTCGGCAACGGTTACGCCGAGGCGATCAGCGCCGCGAGTGCGTTCGCGGCGGGATTTTGCGAGATGATGGAGTGAAAGCCGATATCGGCACTATGTGAACGATACACACTCCGCGACGACAGATGACGATGGATGAAAAAAAGAAAAAAGCGCCTTGAGGCGCTTTTTTCGTATCGTTTATCGTGTCGTGGTTCTTGTCGTGTCGTCGTCTGTGACGGTCGTGCGCTGGCGGAACAGAAGCGAGATGCACCAAACGCCCGCGAGCGCGACCAGAGTGTAAATGATACGGCTCATTACCGCGTCCTGACCGCCGAATATCCATGCGACGACGTCGAAGCGGAAAAGTCCGATCGAGCCCCAGTTGAGAGCGCCGATTATCGTGAGAACAAGTGAAATTTTATCGAGCAACATAATTTTCTCCTTTTTATTTTATTAGGCAGATGTTAGTCGAGCGCAGTCGCCCCTCGACGGCTATTTTCGGCTCTTTTGTCCTTCTCGTCCTTGCCTTACGCGAGTAAGGCGGTGTCATCGGCGCAAAAATAGCTCGAAACCATCTCGCCGAGAGTTGCGCAGCAGTTTTCGCTCGGAGAATTTTTGTTCGGACAAGGAAAAGCCCATAGAGAATACTTCGTGTATTTTCAAGGGTTTTGACGATGTACGGGCATAAATTATCAAGCGAAAACCGGCCGCGTTCGACTAACATCTGCCTATCTTCCGACATTGATATTTTTTGCACGCGGCGCGGATATTATTCACTTTTTTTCGCCGCTTTCATTTTTTTCTTGAAATGTGCGGGGAAATGTGATAAAATATCAAAAAAACACGGAGAAAACACAATGCGAGTCAGAAAAAAGAAGAACGGCGCCGCGCGTTTTGAAGCGGCGCGCGACGTTATAACGGACGTGCCGAAAGCCGCGCCTTTTGAAATCAATATCGGCGATATCCTCGGCGGATTTCAGTCGTACAGACTTGAGATCGGGTGCGGAAAGGGCGCTTTTTCGGTCGGAATGGCTGAAAAGAACACCGACGTCGGCTTTATTGCGCTCGAGGTCGTCAAGGATGTTATTATCTTCGCCGCCGAAAAAGCGAAGGCGGCACAGCTCGTCAATCTCCGCTTTATTTGCGCCGACGCGAGCGTCATCGACAAGATACTCGCGCCCGCGTCGTTCGACGTGATTTACATCAATTTCTGCGATCCGTGGCCGAAGGCGCGCCACGCGAAGCGGCGGCTGACGCACCGCGCGTTCCTTGAAAAATTCCGCGCGCTGCTGAATGACGGCGGCAGAATAGAATTCAAGACGGATAACCGCGCGCTGTTCGATTTTTCGCTTCCCGAATTTGAGGCGGCGGGCTTTACGGTCGGCGACGTGACGTACGATCTGCACGCGAGCGGATACGCCGAAGGAAACGTCATGACGGAATACGAGAAAAACTTTTCGGAGCGCGGCGTGCCGATAAACCGTCTCGTCGCCGCGAAAAAGCCGTGACGGCTTATCTTCGGAGAGGCAAAAAAAATTTCCGCATTTTTCAAAAAACTATTGATTTTTTGAAAAATACGTGTTATAATGTACGACGCACGTTATGATTGAATACGGCAAATGAGCCGTTACGATATTAGAAAAGAAGTAGGAGGTGCATCAAATGGCAAAATGTATGTACTGCGGCAAGGGCGTTACTTTCGGTCACAATGTTTCCCATTCCAACCGCAAAACAAGCAGAACATGGAAACCGAACATCCGTAAAGTCAGCGTTGTCGTTAACGGAACACACAAGACCGTTACCATCTGCGCCCGCTGCCTTCGTGAAGGCAAGGTCGAAAGAAACTGATCGGAATTTCAACATCGCTTAACCCCTTCGATATCGAAGGGGTATTTGCATTTATGAGGTTTTTATGAAAACGTATCTTGTCAGCGATACTCTTCCCGATAAATATGTCGGTCTGCTCGGCGTGCGCGGCCGCGTCGTGAAACTGCCGCCGTCGGTCGTTGTCGGCGCGCCGACGGGAACGCACCCCGACACGCTGATCGGCAAAGTCGGAGACGCGCTGTTCGTTCCGTCCGGTGAGACGGCGGTGATAAAAACTCTCGACGAAAGCGGGATAAAGTACGCGCCGTCGTCGCCTCTCGGAAACGGGTATCCCGCCGAGTGCGCCTTGAATTTCTTTACTGTCGGCGGCTTTTTCGTCGCAAAAACGGACGCGGTCGCGCCCGACGCGCTTGACTTTGCGCGCCGCGCGGGATATGAGGTCGTTGACGTCAGGCAGGGATATGCGCACTGCGCGACTGCCGTCGCGGGCGGCGGCGTCATCACCGCGGACGCGGGGATTTTTGCAGAGCTGTCACGCCGCGGCGTGCCGACGCTGATGATAAAATCGGGCGGCGTTTCGCTCCCGCCGTATGAGTACGGATTCATCGGCGGCGCGTCGGGGATGATCGACGACGAGACGATCATGTTTTTCGGATCGCTCGACGCGCACCCGTCCGGCAGGGAAATACGCTCGTTTTTGTCGTCGCTCGGCGTCGGCATCGTCGAAGGAGAGGGAAAACTTGTCGACGCGGGCGGTTTTATCGCTCTTGCGCTTTTCGTTGAACGGCAATTCTTTCGACTTGCCGGCGCAGTAGCAGACGAGTCTCACGTTCGGGTCGTCCTCGCGCAGATTTATTATTTCGGGTGTAAGATAACTCATATCAATGTCCTTTCGCTTTTTTGTTCAATAGTAT
>JAFXWT010000051.1 GCA_017542695.1 Clostridia bacterium | reverse complement strand
TTCGTTTTTGTCTTTCGTTTGTTTATACGCGAAATGATCCGCGTCGGCAGTTATTTTTTCAAAATTTCTCAGTTATTTTCAATATCAAGTCTCTGGCGCGCCACAAGTTCCGCGAAGAAGCCGTCCTTTGCGATCAGCTCCTCATACGTTCCGTCCTCGACGATCTTGCCGTGATCGAGCACGATTATGCGGTCGCACTGCCGTATTGTGGAAAGCCGGTGCGCGATGACGATACGCGTGCATTTCATTCTGTCAAGCGCCTCGGAGACCTGCTTCTGCGTGATATTGTCGAGGGCGCTCGTCGCCTCGTCAAACATCAGTATCCTCGGCTTCGGAGCCACTGCGCGCGCGATGAACAGCCGCTGTCTTTGCCCGCCCGAGATACCGCCCTGTCCTTCGGAGATCAGGGTGTGCATCCCCATCGGCATACGGCGGATATCCTCCGCCATACCGGCGATCTCCGCCGCTTCCCACGCGTCGTCAAGCGTCAGCCACGGAGCGGAGATCGTGATGTTGGAGAAAATATCGCCGGTGAACAGTTTTCCGGTCTGCATCACCGCGCCGATCTTGCGGCGCAGGGATTTCAGATCGAGCTTTTTGATATCGCGTCCGTCGTAATACACGGCGCCCTTCTGCGGCGTTTCAAAACCGAGCATTATCCTCATGAGCGTGGACTTTCCGCATCCGGTCTTGCCCACGATCGCAACGTACTGATCGGGACGTATCTTGAGCGAAAGATCGTCGAGCACCGGCGGCATATCGTCGGTATAGCGGAACGTGACGTTGTTCAGCTCGATACCGCCGGACAGGCGGGTCACGACCTGCTTGTCAAGCGATATTTCCGGCTCCGCCTCCATTATCGGCTTTGCCATTTCAAGTGTGGGACGTATCTGCGCAAGTCCCGTCGCGATCCCGGCGAGCGCTAAGAAAGCGCTGTTGACCATACCGTAAGCGGAATTGAACGCGTAATACTCCGCGACCGAAACCTGCGTTTTGATCGCGAGCGTATACATGACGATCGTGCCGATCAGCGAAACGGCGAGCGTAAGCACGGAGGAGACCTTCAAAAATATCGGCGGATCGTAAAGCAGCTTCGCGCCTTTAGCGTACAGCTTGCCCCACTTGGCGAACGCCCTTTGCTCGGCGCCGGACAGTTTTATCTTCTGTATTCCGGATATGAGCTGATAGGAAAGGCCCATTTCCTTGCTGGCGTGTTCCATACTCTGACGGGTTATCTTCATCCGCGCAATGATCGAGATCACGGTCAGAATCAGCGTGACAAGCGTGATGAGAAGCGCCGGAGCAACGAGCGCGGGCGCATAACGGAAGATCTGAAAGACGTAGACGATGGAAAATACGGACGCCATCCCCGTTGTCAGGAACATATTGGCGATCTGACTGCAAAGTCCGTTTATGTAACCGGCTCTGTTCGACAGCTCGCCGGCGCTGTAATCCTTGAAGAAATCCGGAGGAAGAGAGAGGATGCGCATCATCGTCGCCGCTTCGACCGACAGGTTCAGCTTCGTTCCGATGCGCGTGATCAGAAGACTGCGCACAGACGTAAAGAGAAGAACGGAAAGCGACGCGCTGACCATAAATATCGCCGTGCCGATAAGAACGGACGCGCTGCCGGACGTTATAACGAACGAAAACAAATAATTGTTCAGCCACGGCGTCAGAAGACCGATCCCGGTGACCGCGAGCATCGCGAGCACAAGCGGTATGACGTCTGATATCGATATTTGCTGAATAATATATTTGATAAGACTTGCGACAGTCATTTTGGCAAGCGGGAACGGCTTATAGAAAGCGATCGCCTCACGTTCGATCAAATCTCGGTTCTTGCGGTTGATCCGCACCGTTTTGCCGAGCTTTCTGTCGTAGAAGGAGTAGCTGTTTATCCCCGTGGGGATCAGCGCTACGACGCTGCCGTCGTCGCGTCTTTTACCGAGCATCGCTCCTATCGCGTCACGGTACCAGCCGCCTTCCAGTTCGACCGTGCGGCGCATAAATCCGGAGGGACGGAGCAGGAATTCCAGCACCTCGTTCATATCCGTGATCGTTTCCGGCACTTCCTGCGGAGCGACGTGATAGTATTTCAGAATATCGCCGATGGCGTCTGCGGTGATCTGCCTGTCGTCGTTGAGAGCACGGCTCATGCGCCGTCCCATAACGGAGCTTGCCATCTGTTCGAACGACTCTTCAAATACCGCTTGATCCGCTTTTTTTCTGTTTCTTATTTGTTCATCAAACCAGCCCATTCCGTCACCCCCTCATTCCGAAGTCACGAGCTGTTTATACGCTCCGTCAAGAGCGATCAGCTCGTCGTGAGTGCCGCGCTCTACGACCTTGCCGTGATCCAGAACGACGATCTCGTTGCAGTCACGTATCGTCGACAGTCTGTGCGCGATCACGATACAGGTGATGCCGCGGTCCTTGATGGACTTTACGACCTCGTATTCGGTCTTCGCATCGAGGGCGCTGGTCGCTTCGTC
>JAFXWT010000050.1 GCA_017542695.1 Clostridia bacterium | reverse complement strand
TCGTCCGTTTGCGCCGGAAAAAACGAACCAGAAGTTGACCCAGAAAACCAGGCGGACCTGTCGGTACAAAAACCAACAGGTCCGTTTCGATATTCAGCGAAAATCAGTCACAGTCGATGGGAACGTATGCCTTTCGGATCTTTTCCGTTTCCGCTGCTTTGTATTCGTCAAGCAGGTGGGAGTAGGTGTCCGCAGTCAGTCGGGTTGTCGTGTGCCCTAACATTTTGGAGATCGTCACAATGTCGATCCCGCTTTCAAGACACCGGGTGGTAAAGGTATGCCGGAGCGTGTGAAAGTTGGCGTTTTCGATCCCAGCCTCGCTGAGCAGTTCTTTATAGTATTGATAAAACCGCCTCGGCTCGATCGCCGTGTTAAGGTGATTGCAGAAGACGAAATCGCTTTCGGAATGCTCAAATCCGTTCTCGATTTTCCATTGCATCATTTTTTCTTTGTACGCCATAAACTCGTCCGCCAGCTCATCGAACAGATACACAAATCGAACGGACGATTCCGTTTTGGTCGCGGTGAGGTCCAGAACGGATCGTCTGTCGCCGGGTTCTGTGATGTCATAATGCCGGGTCAGCTGTTTGTTGACCGAAATCCGTTTTGCATCCAGATCCACATCTCTCCATTGAAGCCCCAATATCTCGCCTTTTCGCATGCCGGTATAGAGCGCCAATACGACGGCAAACATCAAAAGCCGCTTGCTTTTTCTTACCACACGGATCAGCGTCGCCTGTTCATCACGAGTCAAAGCGCGAGGTTTGCGGACCGCCCCCTTCGGCAGTATGACGCCGTCCACTGGATTGCGAAGAAGGATCCTGTTTTGAATGGCGAGCCGGAAAACCATGGACAAGAAGTTTCGAATATTGAGCAGCATTTTCGGACTGAGCGGCTCGTCGCTTTTGACTTTCTTGAGCCCTAAAAGGTGCTGTTGGATCATAATGCACGAAATGCCGCCGATCGGCTTCTCTCCAAGCTCGCCCAAATGATGATGTAAGATATTGAGATATGAGGCGTAAGTATTGCCCGTGACGTGCGGCTTTGAGTAATTTTCAAGACAACACCTCGCCCAATCTTTTAAGTGTGTGGTAGAGCGAGTTTGATTTTCAAGCTCGTAGAGCCGTGCCTCTTCGATTTGTTTCAAAACGTCCGCGAGCTTTTCTTTCAGCTGCTGCTTTGTCTTTGCGTAGAGCTGGATCACCGTTCCTCGGTTTCCTACCTTAACGGCGTACCGCCCGTCCTTGCGGTGTTGGATCTTGTAAGAGTTTAATGCTTTCATGTTTGTTCCATCCTTTCTTTTGATTTATTTAATTATCACATATAGATTTTTCGAAAGGAATAATTGTAAACAGACCGTGAATTTTTGAGCAAACAGTTGACTTTTTGAAGAAAAATGGGTAATATTTCATTGAGAACGGAATGGAAGCGTTTAGCAGTTTTTGAAATGAAGTCGGTTCTCGACATCAATTTCAAAAACTGCTTTTTGTATCCGCCTCAAAATCACCAAACTTTGATTTTAAGAAGGAGTTCTTTGATAAAATCTGTAGGAAAGGAGAAAAAGTGTGTCCCAAAAACAGATCGACTGTCTGTTTTATAGTGCCAATCAAGTATTTTCGATGGTGGGAATCCAAAAAACCAAAGGATATACATGGCTCGAACAAATCAGACAGGCCGGGGAACCCTTCAAAGTGATTCGAATTGACAAATTGTATAAGATACCGAGAAAATCATTTGATTCGTGGATAGAAACCCTGGCATGACAAAAAACGCCGCCGAAAAAATGTTACTGTAACATTTTTTCGGCGGCAGTTCTTTATTTACAGACTCAAAACAAAATATTTCGTTGTATTTTGCAATATTCTGTTGTAATTTGACGCTTGCTGTGCTATACTATTTTCAATAGTAAACTGATAATTGTTGTTGCGCTCAAGAAAGGAAAAGAACGATGGCTATTTCATATAACAAACTGTGGAAATTGATGATCGATAAGGGCATCAACAAAACCCGCTTGCGCGAAGAGGCGGGCATTTCCTCCAACGCCATGGCAAAACTCGGCAAAAACGAGTCCGTCAAAGTCGAAGTCCTCGCCAAGATTTGCAACCACCTCGGCTGCACTATGGACGATATCATGGAAATCGTGCCGGGAGAAGACAGAAAGTAAAAATATTAAGATTTTTCTATTTTTAAATAAATAATTACGAGTATGAGGATTTAGCCATATGAATTCTAACTTTGAATTTCTGAATAGATATTGGCCTGTGTTAGCTCAATTGGGTGCTAATGCAGAAAACTATCTGTATTCAGATCCGAATGCGTGTATTTATAAAATCGGTCTGTTTTCTGAGAGATTGGTTCAGGAAATCCTTCTTTTTGAAAACATGCCCGAGCCGGAAACGGATAATACGCATTCCAACCGTATACGTATGCTCAAACGCGCCGGTTTGCTACCTCGTGATA
>JAFXWT010000049.1 GCA_017542695.1 Clostridia bacterium | reverse complement strand
CGACGCATCTGTTCATCAGCGGATCAGCGATGGTCTTGATCTTGTCGCCGTCAAAGTCCGCGCCGCCGAGCCGTTCGGGGATCAACGTGTCTGACGCGACCATAATGACGTAATTGAGGTGTGAAAGATACTTCTTGCGGTAATATCCTTCCTCTATCGGTCTTGCCACGGCTTCTTCGTTTCTTGCAATATGCGGATTGCGGAGAAGCGTATAATATTCGGTCGTGCGGTACGCGGCGCCCGGCGCGTAAAACTCTCCCTCGCCGAGATATTCGCGGGACAACTCCACGCCAGCCGGACCTTCAAGCGCCTCTCCGCCGAGATAACGCAGGAAACGTATCAAATCACCGGACAAATACCTTGTATCACCGGCTGAGGTGAGCCTCCCTATGGCGTAATCCTTGAGAACGCTCTCGGCGCGGTCCTCCATCTCTTTTGTAAAAGCTTTTTCATTTATGAATTTCGGATTCTTTCCGAGGATATCCGCCCACGTTTTATCCTTACCGCACGCGTTTTCACGCTTTCCGTTGTTTATGAAATACCAAAGACGAAACTGTTCATCGGCGACCAGGCGGTAATACCGTATTTCGGTCGGCTTTGTGATCCAGTCGCGCTCGTCCTGTTCCGGGCTGTACGTCCATCCGAGCGGCAGATCGGCGGGACGAAATTCTTCGCTCTGTATCGCCGCCGTGGTGAGGAACTGATAGTTCATGTGCGTGAACGATTCGGGATCGATCTGTCCGACCTCGGAAATATACAGCGCGTGATTGTACTTTTTGCAGAGATTTAGATACTGCGCCCACGTCAATCCGTTTTCTGTCATCCAGCCGAAGCCTTTGAACATACTTTTCGTGAGTATGATCGCAACGTCGGCAGTGTTGTGAACGTTTCCCCATATATCCTTTATCTCCGTGACGCCGAATTCGGTGAGAAAGCCTTTGAAATCGACTTCGTGCACCACGCCCTTGATATACGGCATACGGATCTGAAAAGACGTATGGATATATTTCTTACAGTAAAGGTAATCGATGAAGTCCGCGTATTCGGGGGAGATCAGTCCTTCACCGTCGAACTCCATAACGTCGAGATCGCCGTATTTCTCCACGCGGTCGTAACGCCGCATCGGTCTGTCGCTGCCGTCGTCCTTTACCGTAATGTAATTCGCGCCGTGAACGGTCGTCGTCGGATTGTCTATGACGACGATCTTCTTTTTGTCCCAGATCGTCATATCGTTGACCCGGAAGCCGTCCGTCATGATCAGTCCGTTGTAGGCGTAGAACTTGGAAAGCTGGCATTTGCCGATCTTCATTCCGAGCGTAATTCGCTCTTTTACGGACTCGTAAAAATCCTCGCGGATAAAAGAAAGCCGGGAGTGTCTGCTCATATTCGCCGAGCGCTCAAAGGCTATATATCTGTCGCCGCCGTTGCCGAGATCGAGAAAGATCCCTTCGGGGCGGAACATGGCTTTTGCTTTTTCGATACGCTCGACGTATTTCTTCTGACCGCTTCTGCGGTCAAAGATATTGGAGAAGTCGATATATACTATGATATCTTTCAGATCTTCCGCAACGCCGTAGTCGTTAAATTTTCCGTTGTGAAGTACCGACATCGTCTGATAAAACAGAGCGCAGTCGTCCTGCGTTTCGGGAGCAGAAAAGGCGATGCACTTGCGCGTCGCTTCCTCATTCAGATGGTATTGATAAACCCCGTCGTCATCCTTTTTTGCGTTCCGGATGATCGCGCGGGCGGAGAGTTCGTAGATCTTGTATTTGGTTTTCGTAGCGCTCACCTCGATTCAAGGGGAAGTATATCATATTTTTATGAATTTTTCAAGGCGAAACGAGAAAAACGACATTTTTGAATATTGCACCCACCTTTTTGACGGCGGCTGCAAAAATCAACGTGACTTGCAGACGTTTTTCGCCAGAGAAAGAGGAAGGAAAACATATAAAATACATTTACGAATATTGCACCCACCTTCAGAACGATTCGTGCCAGAGAAAAGGTGGGTGTAATATTCATTTTTTGCAAATCTTGAGCGAAAGGAGGGAAAAACATGCTCAGAATCACCCCGAAGCAGGCGCGGACGGTACACCGTCTGGCGCGCGACCAATCCTGCAACTGCGCTGACGAAAACTGTCTCTTGCTCGATAACGGAGACAGCCATCCCTGCGTACAGATGATCTCACTCTGCGTCATGGTAAGTG
>JAFXWT010000048.1 GCA_017542695.1 Clostridia bacterium | reverse complement strand
TATTATGCCTCCTTTCAGCTTCCCCTCGACCAGCGTTTCGGAAAAGCCTTTCTCTCACCTAACGAATACAACACCCTATCCCTGCTGATTGCCAATCTCAAGCAGGAATGCAACAGCACCGAGCCGGGCCACACAGATAGGCAGCTGCTGCTTCTGATGCTGATCCTGAGTTATACTCAGTCCAGTCTTCTACGGGTCGACAGTTCGGATGAAATGGCCACGAATATCCCCCGGCTCATCACGTATTTACAACACCACTATGCGGACGACCACTCCCTCGACGAGCTATGTAAAATCGCACTTTGCGGCAAGCGGCACCTGACAAGGCAGTTCAAAAAAATCACAAACGAAACGGTTACCGAATTCATCACCCGCTTGCGCATCAACAACGCCTGTATCATGCTGGCCAATACTGATCTGAACATCACTTCCATCGCCACCAAAGTAGGGTACCGCAACAGTTCCTTTTTCGGGAAAGTGTTTAAGGAGCAGACCGGGCTTTCACCCAAGGAATATCGCAAGCAACTTACCCCCGCAAAACAGACTTCTTCATCACACTGACTCTTCTCTTGCCCCGATGGGCAAAAGATGAGCAAAATACCCGGGAGGGTAAGCTTGACTCTCCTGAAAATCAAAAAAGACCGTCGCATTAAGACAGTCCAAGTTTAAAAATTGCCCCCACTTTTCAAGCAAAAGTGGGGGCAGTTATTGTAGTTACAGAACCACCTTGAATCTGCACAGTCCGTGGATCGTTTCCCGAACGAAAACGCCGCGCGGAAGGATCGGCAGATAATTCTTCTCAAACGTGGTCGAACGGTAATACGCGTTGAAGTTCACGATGGGGAGTACGACCCATTCGTAATCGTCCTGCCTGTTCGCGTAATAGAACGCCGTCAGGTCTTTCGCATATTGCCGGCATTTGTCGGGCATTTCGAGGGCGGCAAGTTTTTGTTCAATCTCCTCCGGCAGCACGTATTCCTCCGTGCGGAGCGGTCCCGCCTCCAGCGCTTCGGCGATCACGTCGTCGAAGCGCGTGCCCCACGCGCCTTTGGTGTTCGGGGCGAAGATCGGCACGGTGTAGTGTGCCACGCGGTCTTTCCACTGGGTGGCGTAGCCCGCTTCAAGGGTATCGAAAATCTCCCGGACCGGCTTGGTGAGCAGTTCATAATGTTCGTTACAGAATTTGAAAAGGCTCTTGACGTGCCGTATATACCACCCGTTGCCTTTGGCATCCACAAGCTCCGGAAACTCGTCCGTAAGCTCTCTGAAATCGACCTGCGACTTCGGATCGGTACGTCTGTCCGGAACGCTGCTCCAGGCGCATAGCGCCTTTCGGGTATATTCGATACGTTCGTAAGGATCGCCCGGAAGAACGTTTCCGTCTTTGCCGTGGAACAGATATCCTCGCGCAAGGATCGTGAAGATACGGTTGAAGCCGGTGAAGTCCTTGATCATATCGAAAGTAAAGCGCCCCATATAGGTCTTGTCGCTCTTTTTCAAGGAGGTGTATTGCGGCTTTCCGGTGTACTCTTTGAATTCAGACCATTCGTTTGTCATCTGCCGAATACCCTCCGTTTCTTCTTTTCACCCGGTCCGAGCGCCAGCCCCAGCGCCGCGTACGGCAATACCTCCAGTACGAACCGCCTCTCACCCAGTGCTATGGCGCATTTGACAGCTTCTTCTGGATCGACCCGCTTTTTGTTCCTGTCGGAGGGAGAAAGGAGCGCGATACAGTTCTTGACGATCCTTTCTCTGTAGTCGGAGGAATCCAGCGCACCCTGCAGCGCCGCTTTCAGCTCCGGCGGGTCGTTGTCCCTTATGACCTTCTTGATATTTTCCTGATTGTCATACAACTCGTCCAGATCGCAGAGGATATCCCCGAGCAGACGGAAGCCGCCGTTACGGAAATCACAGAAGATATCAAGATACTCGCTGCTCACGCCGGAAGGCACGATGGAATACCACGCGATCTCCCGGTCTTTCTTCGGAGTCAGGTGCCATTCCCGTTCGACCAGCGCCGCCCGCGCTTTCTTGATCTGTTCCGGGGACGCATTGTCGAAGATACCGTATAACGTATCCGCGCCGATCTCCTCGAGCTGACCCCGTGAGAACAGGATGCGCATCACGTCCTTCCGGCGCTTGAACTCGGTCGAAAGGTGTTTGATCCAGCGGATGCGCGCATCCGCCGCTTTGTAGGCGGCGACGATCATCTTCGTGCGTTCCATCGTATCGGGATCGATCTTGTCCTTCCACCCCTGTTCGGAGGCGAAAGCAAACAGCATTTTATCCTCAGCCGGTTTCGGTTTATATTTGACCGTATCTGTGCCGAGCGTATAGGCGTAATAGGGCAAGCGCTCCATATTGGAGCTGACTTCTTCCCAGTCCACGTCCTCTATGAAGTCCTTGATATCCTTTTCCTTCGTCTGCTCATACCATTTGCGGTCCCGGTTGTCCTTCGAGATCGTCTTGTATTTCAGGAACACGCTCTTTTTTGTGTGCCTGCCGTAAAGGTATTCGGTCAGATCGGGCTTGACGCCGCTTTTCGCCGAGTCGATCTCCAGTCCCGTGAGGATGGCAAGCGCCTCGGTGTCCATACGGCTTTCGTCCCGCTTTTCATCCTCGTTGTTCTCGTCGTAGGCGACGATGCCCAACCTCAGCGCCGTGTTGCTGATCTGCCCCACGCGGGAGGAAAAGGTGCTCTTTACGGCTTCGGCGCGTGCTTTCCAATCGTCTGCGTCCGCGATCAGCGGCTCCGCCGCGGGAATTTTCAAAACGGGCAGAGACTTTCCGTTGTCATAACTGTGTTTCACGCAGTCGTTGACGATGGGATCGGCGATCGTTCGGACAAGGTCGCCGTCATAATCCGCGCCGCCGAGCCGTTCCGGGATCAGGGAGCGCGAATCCACCATAAGGATATAATATAAGTGCGAGAGATATTTCTTCCGGATCAGACCGACGTTCGCCGCGGGATAAACGAACGCTTCTTCGTTACGCGCGATATGCGGACTGCGCAGGAGCGTGTAATACGGCTGTTCTTTGTAGACGGGCGACGGCGCGAAAATTTCATTGCCGTGTAATTTTTCAGCGGTCAGCAGTTCATACGCCTTGCCCTCGCCGACGGAGGTTTTGACGATATACGCAAGGAGCCGGATCAG
>JAFXWT010000004.1 GCA_017542695.1 Clostridia bacterium | reverse complement strand
CCGCCCGCCCCGATCTGCTTGAAAATACCGAAAGCTGAGATATCCTCTCGGCTTTTTGTTTTTGCGGCACGCGGCCGCAGCACCGCGCACGCGCGAATTTTTCATCAAAAAACGCATTATCTATTGTTTTTGTGAAAAAAATATGATATAATGTATGATATGAAAATGTATTTTTGCGGAAAGGAGCGCTCGGATGAACAAAAAAACGTCGGCGATCAACGAGAAGAAAAAAGAAAAGTTCATACTGAAAAGCATTGAAAACAGCTTCATCGTGCGCGCTCTGACAAAGCTCGCAAAAAAGATATACAAGGCGGCGCTTTCGAGCAATATCGGCCGCGTCCTGACATCTCACGACAAGGCGGAGAAAAAATGCACGGACTCAGCGGCGGGCGCGTTTTTCTCCGGCAGCGAAAAGAAGCTAGAACGCGAGAAAAAGATCCGCCACGCGTTCGCCTCGCAATTTGAGAGGAGCGTTACGATAGCGGCGCTCAAAAAGACGCAGGATGCGTTCATGCGCTTTGCGCTGACAAATTACGGAGTGCTGCTCATTTCGTTCGCATTTTACTCGACGGTGATCTTCTTCGTCAAAACTCTCATTTATCCCGACGCCGCGAAGAACTACTACGATCTTGGGATCTACGCGATCTCCGTCGCGGTCTCGATATTCTTCTTCGTGTCGAAAAATAGCATGGCGCAGGCGCTCGTTTCGAGCCGGATCGTAAAATCCATATGCTTCGATCTGCTCGGCATAAGATCGGAATCGGTCGAGCGCATCGCGGGCGAAGATGTGCAAAGATTTGTCGGCATCCCGTTCATTGCGGGAATGGCGCTGGGCATTCTGACATTCTTTGTCAAACCTTTATACATCGTGCTGGCGATCGCTCTGATCATCCTGGCGGCGATAGTGTTTTCGTCTCCCGAAGCGGGACTTGTGATCACGTTCCTCGCTCTTCCCTTTTCAAAAACGATGTACCTTGCGGGGCTGATGGTTATCGTCACGCTGTCGTTCTTCATTAAGTTCATCTGCGGACGGCGAACGCTAAGATTCCGTATGCTCGACATCCCTGTCATTATTTTCATACTGATGACGCTGTCCGGCGGACTGTTCTCGCTCGGCAGCGGCAGTTTGCCGCGCGCGCTCGTTTACGTCTGCTTCGCTTTCGGATACTTCCTCGTCAAAATGATGTTCCGCTCGGAAAAATACGTCAGACGCGCGTTTTTCGCCGTCACGCTCACGGGCGCCGTCGTTTCGGTCATCGGAATAATCGAGTACTTCATCGGATCGCCGTCGGCGATCTGGCAGGACGCGACGCTGTTTTCCGAAATCCGCGGCCGCGTCGTTTCGACGTTTGAAAATCCGAACGTCCTCGCCGAATTTCTCATCTTTGCGATACCGATATCGCTGTCTCTTTTCGCCGCGTCAAAGCACGCGAGAGAAAAATTCGCCGCGCTCTTGTCGTCGTCGCTCTGCCTCGTCTGTCTTATACTGACGTGGTCGCGCGGCGCGTGGATAGGGCTGCTCATATCAGGCACATTCGCCATCCTCTTCATCGGGCATAAATGGCTCGTGGGCGCGACGCTCGCCCTGCCGCTCGGCGTCACGGGAGTAATGTACCTCAACACCAATGTTCTCTCGCGCCTGACGAGCATCATAAATTTCTCGGATTCATCGACGTCGTACAGAATCGGGATATGGAAAAGCACGTTCGCAATGCTGAAAAACACGTTTTTCTACGGGATAGGCGTCGGGAGCGGCGCGTTCGACGCGGTGTTCCCATATTACGCGATCTCCGGCATAACGCGCGCCGAACACGCGCACAGTCTTTATCTTCAGATCACGGCGGAAACGGGCGTGTTCACTCTTATAATATTCCTTGCGCTCGCGTTTTTGGTCATTCAGAAGAGTCTGTCGTTTATCAAGACGGCGACTGTCGTCAAAAACAAGTACTTCGCGCTGGGGCTCATCTGCGGCATCGTCGCCTTTCTGATAATGGGACTGACGGACCACGTATTTTATAATTACAGGATATTCCTCCTTTTCTGGCTTATCGTAGGGCTCTCGTCCGCACACGTAATGACGGCAAAGGAAAGCTCGGAAGAAAACTCGCCTCTCTACTGAAAGGCACGGTCGGCGTCGGAAGCGGACGGCGTCGGACGCAAAATCATCCGCGTGAGGTAAAATATGAGCAAAACCAAAGCAAATCATCGCTTCAACTTTGTTGACGTGATAATAATCCTCGCGATCATCGCCGTCGTCGCGGCGATAGTGTGGATCGTCCTCGCCCAGAGCGGAACGATCAAAACGGGAAAGACCGCGCGTGTCGAATACACCGTGCGCTTCACGCTCGTGAGAGAGGAACTCGCGTCATACGTCAAAACCGGAGACACGGTGCTGAATTCAGGCACAGGCAACGAGATCGGAAAAGTTATCGCCGTCCGTCACCCCGAAAAATCGAAATACCGCGACAACCGCACGATCGTGGGCTCGGGCGAAGAAAGAACGCTGCAGGTCTCGGATTATCCCGATCTTTACGACGTTTATGTCACCGTTTCGTCCGAAGCGGCGATATCGGACAGCGGCGTCGCAACTGTTGACGGAAACAAAATACTCATCGGCGCTCCGATATACTTCCGCGACGGACAGTTCGCAAGAGAAGGATATATCATCGCCTTTGAGATAAAGGATATGTAAGGAGGCAGTTATGGATAAAAGATCGTCACCGAAAGAAAAAAAGCGCCTCAACATATTCGACGTGCTCATAATCGTCGTAGTCATCGCCTGCGTCGCGGCAATAGGCGTCAGGGTCTACTTCACCACTCACGCTCAAACGGACGATGAGAGCGCCGTCATCACGTATGAGGTCTACGGCATCTCCGAGGAAAACGCCGCGGAGTTCGCGCAGGGCAAGAAGATCTATCTTCAGTCAAACGGCGCCGAGATCGGCATGATCAACACCGTCGTCAGAAGCGCATCGCGCGTCGAAGCGATCGAGGACGACGGCAGCATCACCGTGGTCGGCGACCCGTATCTCATCACCGTTACGGGCAGAATGACGCTCTACGGAAAGACGTCGGAGGGCGGTTTCTTCATAGGCGGACAAACTCCGATATCCCTTGGCTCGTCCCTCTCGGTATATACAGACAGAAATATGTTTACTCTCACCGTCGTTGAAATGACGCAAAACAGCTCAAAATAGAAAAATTTTCTTCAAAAAACTATTGATTTTGCAAAGAACATTTGATATAATACTGATAATATTTCAAAAATAACCGTCAAAACGGAACACGGGAGTAGGATTTCGATGATTTCAAGAGAGATTACAATAAAAAAGAATTTTGATACGAGCAATTCCGCGGCGCTCAATCACAGACCGATATCGCAATTTGTGGGGATCGCAACGAAATATACGGATTGCCGCATCTGGATAATGCATGAAGACCGTCGCCTCAACGCTAAGAGCTATCTCGGAATATGCTCGCTCGGAATATCGAAAGGAATGACGGTAACGCTTACAGCGGACGGCACCGACGAATCGGCGGCGCTTGCGGAGCTTGAAGCGTTCCTTGTAAGCGAGAACTGATTTTTGCCAAAGGCAGATACGGCGCGCCGTTATCTGCCTTTTTATGTGGAGATTTTATGGTAAACCCCGAATTTGCTGATCATCTGCGCGAAAAAGCGGCGGGACTGCCGCTGACGCCGGGTGTATATATAATGCGCGACAGAGCGGGAAAAGTGATCTACGTCGGCAAAAGCAAGAAGCTGAAAAATCGCGTTTCGCAGTATTTTCACGAGAGCGATTTTCAAAGCCGCAAGACCGACGCGATGACTTTTTTTGTCGCCGACTTCGAGTACATTCTCTGCGACACGGAGATCGAAGCGCTGTCTCTCGAAAACAGTCTCATCAAACTCTACCGCCCGCGCTACAACGTAAAACTGAAGGACGACAAGTCGTATCCGTACCTGAAAGCTACGGTCGACAAAGAATACCCCGAGTTTATGATGACGCGCCGCCGCGAAAACGACCGTGCGCGCTATTTCGGACCGTACACCGCGTCGGCAACGGTGTTTTCGCTGATCTCGACGATCGAAAAAACGTTCGATCTTCCCTCCTGTCGCCGCCACTTCCCGAAAGACAAGGGCAAGGTCAAAAACTGCATTTACAGGCAGATGGGCTGCGTCGCCCCGTGCCTTGAAAGCGTCACGGCGGAGCAGTACCGCGAAGCGTTCATGCAGGCGGTGTCGTTTTTATCGGGCGAGCATGGAGCCGTCATCGCCGATCTCGAAAAGAAAATGATCTCGGCGTCGGAAAATCTCGCTTACGAATCGGCGGCGCGCTACCGCGACCGCATCGCCGCGATAAAAAAGCTCTCCGACAAGCAAAAAGTCGTCGAATCCCCCGACGTCGAGCGAGACGTCATCGCTTGGCAGAGCGACGAAGTGATCCCGTCCGCGTGCGTGTTTTACGTCAGAGGCGGACGGCTCATCGACTCGGAGGAGTTCTTCTTCGGGCAGAGTGAGATCGCCGACTCGTCGGCGCTTTCTTCGTTCGTCTACGGGCTTTACACAAGCCGCGAATACATCCCGAAAGATATAACGTTCACGGGCGGAATTTCCGACGACGATCTGTCGCTTCTTTCAGAATGGCTGACCGAAAAAGCCGGATATAAAGTAAACGTCCGCGTGCCGCAGCGCGGCGACGCGAAGAAGCTTTGCGACATGGCGTATCAGAACGCCGTTCAGAAAGCACGCGAAAAGCAAAAGGAAAACGAAAAATCAAATAAGGCGCTCGAGCGCCTCGCCATGCTCGCGGGGCTTGAGGTCGTGCCGGAGCGCATAGAGGCGTATGACATATCGAACTACGGGAGCGAGCACATCACGGCGGGCATGGTCGTTTACGAGCACGGCAAACCGAAGAAGAGCGACTACCGCGTCTTCAATATAAAGCAGGGCGCGCAGGACGATTACGGCGCGATGCGCGAGGTGCTGACGCGCCGCATCGGACACAAAGACGAAAATCCCCTGCCCGACCTGTTCCTCATCGACGGAGGAGAAAATCACGTCGCCGTCGCACGCGAGGTGCTGACCGAAAACGGACTCGACACGGCTGTACTCGGCATGGTCAAGGACGAGCACCACAAGACGCGCGCGCTCGTCGACGAGCGCGGAGAGATATCCATCGCGCTCGAACAGCCGGTGTTCGTTCTGATATACGGCATACAGGAGGAAGTGCACCGCTTCACCGTCGCGCGTATGACGGAGAAAAAGCGCAAGACCATAAAACGCTCGACGCTTGAAAACATCGACGGTATCGGTGAGGCAAAGGCGAAACTTCTGCTCAAAACGTTCGGCGGTCTCGCGGGAGTCCGCAAGGCGAGCGTTGACGAGCTTGCGTCGGTGAAAGGCGTCACGCCCGAGATCGCCGAAAAAATCAAAGAATACCTGATGGGAGATAAAAAATGAGAGTAATAACGGGAACGGCGCGAGGCACGCGCCTTATCACCCTCGCGGGAGAGGACGTAACGCGCCCGACGCCTGAACTTGTGAAAGAGGCGGTGTTTTCGTCGATACAGTTCGAGCTTGATGGCAGAACGATGCTCGATCTTTTCGCCGGCAGCGGACAGATGGGCATCGAAGCGATCAGCCGCGGAGCCGCGTCCGCGACGCTCGTCGACGCTTCGCGCGACGCAGTGAAAATAATAAATGAAAATATCAAAAAGACAAAATTCGAGAGCAGATCGACTGTGCTTTGCATGAGCGCCGAGCAGTTTATCAAGTCCGCGCGCGGCAAAAAATACGATTACGTGTTCCTCGACCCGCCGTACGCGCTCCGCGCTCTGCCGGATACGCTCGCGGCGATATACGACGCGGGACTGCTCAAAGAGACGAGCGTCGTTATTTGCGAGGACGAAAAGTATTTCGACGAGGGCGACGAGAAAATTTTCTCTCGATACGAACTGAAAAAGACCGCGCGATACGGCAGGATAATCATATCATACCTCGCGCCGAAAGGAGAATATCAATGAAAAACGCAGTGATAGCGGGCACTTTCGACCCCGTGACAGTCGGGCATCTCGACATTATAAGGCGCGCCGCGGCGCTTTTTGATAACGTGACCGTCGGCGTGTTCGAGAACGGCGGAAAAAAGACGATGTTTTCCGCAAAAACCCGCACGGATGCGATAAAAGCCGCAGTCAAGGATATCGGCAACGTCAAAGTCGAGCAGGCGTCGGACGTGACGCTCGCGGATTTTGCGAAGGCGCACAACGCCGTGATCCTGAGGGGCATACGCAACGCCGTCGACGCCGATTACGAAATGTCGCTCGCCGAGATAAATATGGAGATCGGCGGCGTCGAAACGGTCATCCTCTCGTCTGCCCCCGCGCTGTCGTTCGTCAGCTCCACATTCGTGCGCGAGATGATAAAATACGGAAAGCCCTATGAAAAATACGTGCCGACGGGCGCGTATGAGATCATAAGCAAATAATATTATCAATATCAAAAAGCAAGCTGCGGGCTTGCTTTTTTCTTTTTTTCGTGCTCGGCTACGGCTTGATGTCGTTAGTCTTCGCCGTATAGAAGCGTGCGCGAGGGGGTTCCCCACAAAGAAATCGACGGGCGGCCACACAGGGCCGCCCCTACGGTTTAATCTTTATTTTTGTAGGGGCGGTCCTGTGTGGCCGCCCGAAGTTTTTCGACGTCTTCCAATCCGTCGGCTCTGCCGACTCAACACTTCATGTGAGAGGCGGACGACCGATGGTCGCCCCTACAACTCATCGACCAATCCGCATTTCTCGTCGCCGCCACGTGAGTGTGTGGAATTCTCGTTTTTCTTTCACACTAACGGAAAAGGCACACGGAGAAAAGAATGAAAAAACATATTTTTTTCGTTTTCGTGAAAAAATTTTCAAAAACCCCTTGCCTTTTTTGCATTTATCCATTATAATAGAGATAAAAGTGGTTCGTTGTGGAGCAAAGTGGTTAGTTTTCCACATTTCCCACAGAGTTTTCCACAGGAAAGGGGCAGATCGGATGTTTCTCGGTGAATTCAAATACTCGATAGACGCCAAAGGCAGAATATTCATTCCCGCGAAATTCCGCGAGTCGCTCGGCGAAAAATTCGTCGTGACGCGCGGCGTAGACCTTTGCCTCGCCGTCTATCCCGAGGAAGAATGGGAAAAATACACGTCGAAGATCAACGACCTCCCCGCTTCTCAGGCGCGCCGCATCCGCCGCTTCGTCTACGCCGGAGCGTGCGAGAGCGAAGTCGACTCTCACGGCCGCACCGTCATTCCGCAGAACCTGCGCGAATACGCGGGCATCGACGGCGACGTTTACATCACAGGCGCCGGCTCCTATATCGAGATCTGGTCTGCTGACGGCTGGAACAAGGAGCGCGAGCTCGAATCGTCAGACGAGATCGCCACGCTGATGGAACAGCTCGGTTGCTGATGGCTGATTTTGAACACATTTCCGTGCTGCTCGACGAGAGCATCGCGGCGCTTGACATAAAACCAAACGGAATATACGTCGACTGCACGACGGGCGGCGGAGGCCATTCGTATGAGATCGCAAAGCGACTCGACGGCGGACGCCTCATCTGCATCGACCGCGACAGCGACGCAATAGCCGCCGCAAAGGCGCGGCTTGCCCCGTTTGCCGACAAAATAACTTTCGTAAAAGACAATTTTTCAAATATAGACGGAATACTCGACGAGCTCGCCATCGAAAAAATCGACGGAGCACTCGCCGATCTCGGCGTTTCATCGTATCAGTTCGACACCGCCGCGCGCGGCTTTTCGTATAAGCTCGACGCGCCGCTCGACATGAGAATGGACGTCACTTCCCCGCTCACTGCGTGCGACGTGGTGAACACGTACTCCGAAAGCGACCTGCGCCGCGTAATTTCCGTCTACGGCGAGGACAACTTCGCTCCCTCGATCGCCCGCGCCATAGTCCGCGCGCGGGAAGCGGCGCCGATCAAAACGACGACGGAGCTTTCCGACGTTGTCAAAAGCGCCTATCCGCCGAAGCTGCGGGAGGTCGGACATCACCCCGCGAAAAAGACGTTTCAGGCGATACGCATCGAAGTCAACGGTGAGATCGACATCATCGAACCCACAGTGAAAAAAATAATTTCAAGACTTAAAACGGGTGGCAGGGTCGCCTTCATCACATTCCATTCGCTTGAAGACCGAGCGGTAAAAAACGCGTTCGCGGATCTCTCGCGCGGGTGCACCTGCCCGCCGTCGTTTCCCGTCTGCGTATGCGGGAACAAACCGAAAATAAAAGTCATAACAAAAAAACCGATACTGCCTGATGAGAACGAGCTTGAGCAAAATCGCCGTT
>JAFXWT010000047.1 GCA_017542695.1 Clostridia bacterium | reverse complement strand
GAAACGACCGTATCGCTCGCATATACCTATACCGCGACGGGCGCTATTCGCTCCGAAACGTCGGGCGGCGTGACGCTGACTTACAAATACGACAACAGAGGCAACGTCCTCAGCGAAACGGAAACCGACGGCACGCAGACCGTTTTAAGCGAATATACTTACGACGCACGTAACCTGAGATCGACGTACAAGGTAACACGCGAAAACAGCGTCATCTCATATCAGTATTACAAATACAACGCGATCGGCAATATGACCGAAAGCGGCAATATCGTTGACAACGGTTGGGATGAAACTCTGTATCACGAAGTAACGACCATAACATACGAATACGGTCCATCTGCTGTCGATGCTAACAAGATAATGTATGCAGACGGAACGGTTCTCGGAACATACACTGCCTATGCAAATTACAATGGATATCAAATATCAGGACTTAAAATAGGCACAACGATGTATGAACTGAATCTCAACGACGACGGAGAGGCGCTCTTTGACTTAACAGGAGAGATAAGTCTTTCAAGCGGAGGATATGTTCAGAAAGATAATTACCCGAACCAAACTCCGATATCGATCACGACCGATCTTGATTTAGGAGAAAATGATATCGTTGATCCGTTCTATATATTCGATTCAACAGGAACGGTAATATACACGCTTTTCCTGAATCCTATGTATTACTACGGTGCGCTGTATATCGGGAATGCAGGGTATCAGTATACAAACCTGATACCCGTTCAACATACGGAAATGGTACCTTATGTTGTGCATCATGCTGAATACCAAGAAAGCCCCGTTGTAACGTACACCTATGACGCGCTCGGCAGAGTGACTCAGGCGACGAACTCGAACAACACAAAGACGCAGTACACGTATACGTCGGGCGGACTTGTTAAGACGATCAAGAACTATACCGGCACAACGCTCACCTCGTCGTCGGCGTATACGTATTATCCGAACGGCAACGTAGCGACCGATACCGAAAACACAGGCAAGGTAACGACGTATCTCTACGACGATCTTGGACGGCTTACGAGTGAAGCGATAACTGGTACGAACAACAATTCAACTCTGACGTATACATACGACGACAGAGGAAACAGACTTACCCAAAGCAGAGGTAATGCGACGGTTACGTATACGTATGACCTCAACAACCGTCTGACATCGCACACGGCAAGCGGAGTTGTGACGATATACAATTACGACAACAACGGCAACACCATATCGACCTACGTCGGCGGCAATTACGGCGGCGGGTATACGTATGATCTGTTCAACAGACAAAAGACATACACCCCCGACGGCACGGTATTTACAACGACGACATATCGTCCTGACGGAATGCGCCATTCCATTGGCACTACAAAGCACATTTGGGACAATGGTAACATTGTCGGCGACATTACCGGTAGCACCTACAAACAGTATTTCAGAGCACTTAATCTGATCTACAATCTTGTAGGCACGACAAAGCAATATTACCGCTACAACGGACACGGAGATGTTGTTGCGCTGACAAATGCAAGTGGAACAGTAGTTAAAACATATACCTACAATGCCTTCGGCGAAGAGCAAAACATCAACGCCACCGACGCTAACCCGTTCAGGTATTGCGGAGAGTATTTCGACAAGGTATCAGGCACGCTTTATCTCAGAGCAAGAAACTACAACGCGACAATAGGCAGATTCACGCAACAGGACGATTGGGAATACATTGATTTTTCAAATCCGCTGACAATAAATCTGTATGCATATTGTTGGAATAACCCTGTTAGTGCACACGACCCGAGTGGGCATTTGCCGAATTGGGCAAAAAAACTAATTGCGGCTGTTGTTGTAGTTGCCGTAGTCGCTGTTGTTGCAGCCGTTGTCGTGGCTACGGCAGGAGCTGGATCATTTGTAGCAGCAGTTGCTGTCGGAGCGGCAAAAGGTGCGGCTGTTGGCGCAATAAGTGGCGCTGTAAGTGGCGCTGTCGTCGGTGCAGCAAACGGCGCTGTTAAACATAGGATTGAAACTGGCTCATGGGAAGGCGCAGGACAAGCCGCTCTTGAATCAGGACTTGATGGAATGGCGAACGGTGCACTTAGCGGTGCTATTGCTGGTGCTGTATGCGGCGGTATAAGCGGCGGTGTTGAGTATGTTAGTAGTCATACTAATGCTCCAACTTCTATAGCTTCTAACTCATCAAATTCTAATTCAACGACAGTATCAAAATCTACTAGTTCTCCAGCAGCTTCAAATTCAACAAATCCAAATAGTACGTCAACTCAAATAACTAATGATGTAATTGATTTGAAACGATCGGGGCATGCATTAAAAACAGATACTTATCATAGTTTTCCTGATATTGTTGACAATTATGCAGGAGATGCAACAAAGTTTAATGTAAATAATGGGACGTTGTATCAGTTGGAAGGATCATATCGTGGAGAATTAGGAAGATTTGAATGGATTGTGGAAAATAACAGGGTTGTACATAGATTATTTGTAAGGGGTGGTACAGTTAATGGAATACCTATTAAATAATAAA
This sequence comes from Clostridia bacterium, assembly GCA_017542695.1. The sequence continues at coordinate 3,976 of JAFXWT010000047.1, read as the reverse complement.
ATATGGATAGTAAAAAATATGGGATTTAAAATCACATGGAAATTTTTAAACATTGGTTTGAAGGGATATGATGTATTAACTCCACAAATTTCAAAGGAAGATATTTTTGATTTTGTTGATAGTTTGTTAACAAGAGTCAATGATGAGACGGATAATATTGTGTCATTAATTTGCGTAAAAGGAAACAATATGCAGTCAAACGAACTTATACAAGAATTAGCTGACAATGATGATTCAAAAAATGATATTCAATTTCGAAAATGGCAAGTTTTTTTATTAAAGAAAGTTATTGATAAAAGAATTGCTGATCCTTTTGAAGGAATACTAAGTCTTCAAGAGTTTTGGGCGTCAATGGGCGTGCCAAGCAATATGCCAACTTTTTTTCCCAGATTTGCGAATTCAAATGAGGCAAAGATTTTTTATTCAAAACCATCATATGATAATATCATAAATGTTGTTTCTGCATGGCAATCACAAGAGATAACCGCAATAATCAATGCGGAGAAACATATAAAAACCAATATTGAGTAGTTTCTTTAAAAGCAATTTGCATTTATAGAGAAAGATAGTTTTGCTTGGCCAGCACAACACTCACATCATCGTCGGCGTATACGTATTATCCTAATGGTAATGTAGCTACCGACACCGAGAACACGGGCAAAGTAACGACGTACCTTTATGATGATCTCGGTCGGCTTACGAGTGAAGCGATAACAGGTACGAACAACAACAGCACATTAACTTACACCTATGACGATAGGGGCAACAGCCATATGTTGAACACAATAATCAAAAATATGTAAAACACATAAATTCCGCAGAAAGCAAATTGCTTTCGGCGGGATTTTTTATAAAAAATAAAAATCCCTCTTGACAAACAAATGTTCGTTTGATATAATATGTGCGAACAAACGATCTTATCGCGTTTTGTGAAGTTCAAACAGTTTGAATGTTCGGATCCCCCGTTTCCGATGTTTATTCAAACGAACCTATGATATAAACGAGAATATACGTTGACTATGGAATTCCCGACCAAGTTATATGTATATCGTTTCTCTTGCGTTAATATCAGGGAAGAAGGGATCAAAAAATGAAAGACTCTTTTCAAAATGAGTGGACGGAAGTTCATCTGCATTGCCCGAACTGCGGCAAATTGCTTGCGGGTTTTCAAGACAACGAGGGAATGACAAAAATAAGCTGCGTATATTGCTTTTCAAAAATCGTTTCAAAAAAACGAACAAGGCGTCATCATTCGATAGACGTATATGCTCCGACAGGGCAAATAGCGATATAAGCATTAAAAAAATGAATGGGATAACGACGGCGAGGTCGGGCTGAAACAGGGTCAGTGTAAATCCAAAGTCAGGTCATATATCAAGAATCATCGGTTGGTTTAGCCAGACATACATGAGAGGCCGCCGATAAAGAGACTGGATAACAGTCTCTTTATCGGCGGCTTTTTTGTTTTCAAAACTTTTGAATAAATTTTTCAAATGGCCAGTCATCCTGGCTGTTTGATATGTACAATGCAGATATCAAGCAACGGAAGGAGGGGAGAACATGGAAGTTGTTGAACGTCGTTTGGCAATTCTTGAAAAAATGTGCGTCAGGCGATTTGACACAATTGATAATTTGGCCAATGAATTTCAAGTGTCAAGAAACACGATGAAGAACGACATACTCATTCTTTCGTGTTCTTACCCGATATACACAAAACAAGGAAATTGCGGCGGAGTATATATCGTTGAAGGATACCACTTCGGCATGAAATACTATACCGACGAACAAACAGCTTTGCTTGAAAAACTATCTTGTTCTCTTGTCGGAGAAGATCTTAAAACAATGGAAGGGATAATAAAGACCTTCAAAAGACCGGATTGCGACAAGCGATAGATCTTTGAAAACTGAATACTGGTTTATCAGGTACAGCACTTCTGCTGTCGGCGAAAGTCGACGAGCCACTGATAACAAATCTCGACTGTCCGATGGCAACGGGCAGACGGCGATGACAGGCAGAAGGAACAATGATACTTACACCAAGTCACAGGTCGAGCGTTGAAGACGCGAAAGCGTCGAGCCGTCGCAACCAAGATGGTGTCCGGGCGAGAGCGCGGTGGTGAAACTCCGATGATGACTGACAGCCGACAGTCGCTTGATAAACTTCTTTACAATTGAGGGGAAAAATGCAATTAAACGTAAAAGAAAAAGAGGTGAAATGCAAATGTACAATAATACGAAAAAAGCGTGGGTTCTTTCAAGGGATGTCCCCGGCTGGCGCTTTGGAGAAATAGAAGAGCAAAACAAAATACTTGCGTCGAAAAGTAAAAAAGAGGGGTTTTCTGTGATTGGATACTCAGACATATCAGAACCTATCAACAGACTTGATTCGATGAGAAGAATACAAGATCTAATAACCGCAGCCAAAGAAAAGAAAATAGATGCGCTGTTTGTTTTCAGCATAAGACATATATCGGAAAACCTTGAAGTTGCATTTCGCTTTATAGATAGGATGAACAGTTTCGGAGTCGTGGTTTACGACATTGACGGATATACATATTCACACGACTGGGTATGCAAACAAATCGGTAAAAGGTTTGTAAAGAAATGAGGGTAAAATGGTTAAGTATGAAACGTGTAGAGAGCTTAAGAATTATCCGTCTGCTATGACCGTCATTGACGTTGCGGAAATCTTAAGCATATGCAAGAAAACGGCATACAAGCTCATAAGTAACGGCGATATTCCTTCTATTCGTGTAGGACGTCAGATCAGAGTTTCAAAAGTTGATATGTATGCTTTTTTGAAAAAAACGCATTTTCATAATTGTGTCTAAATTGATAATTCTGTTGAAAAAGTCTGGATTTTGGAACACTCTTGTGATATTGTTTGTGTTGCCAAAATAAAAAAAGGAGTGAGTAAAAATGGCAGCAAAAACAGATTCACTAAATGCAAGCGTACAATCCAAGAAAGGACATTTATACGCAGTAATTCAAATCAAAGAAGACGGTAAATCAAAATCGGTATGGAGATCGCTGGGCCTCGCGGAAGATGCCAACCCTTCAAAAATAAAAAAGGCATATCGCGAAGTTGTTAGTGTATTTGAGGAAGAATACTACAAAAAACTAAGTAAATGCAGAAAGTCGGGGAGTGAGCTCCCGATATATGACTATATGCACGAATTTTTGGAAAAAACAAAACCTGAACTACAAATAAATACATACAACAGTTATCGTCAAATGGTCGAAGGGAAAATCAAAGCATATTTCACCGAAAGAAAAACAATTACCGTTGGCAGTATCAGATCAAAAGATATCACCAGCTTTTATAATTATCTCGCAACCTTCGATGTTAAACCAAATACGATTATTCATTATCATGTTGTTTTGCACAGAGCATTCAAACAAGCATTCAAAGATGAATTGATAGATGTCAATCCATTTGACAGAATCGATCGACCAAAGAACAATAGATTTGTTGGAGACACATTCTCCGAAGAAGAAATGCACAATCTTATTGAATATACAAAAACCGACCCAATATATCCTGTAATAATGTTTGCTGGGATAATGGGACTACGAAGAAGCGAAGCACTTGGTGTCAGGTGGTCAAGAATTGATTTTGAAACAAGCTCTGTGCTACTTGATACGAAAATCGTTGAATACGATGAAAACGGAAAAACACACGTAGAGCCGGTAGAAGAAATGAAAAACAAAACGAGCAGAAGGACGCTGATAATGCCTTTACCAATTGTAGAAATGCTTCAAATTATAAAAGAACGCCAAGAAATAAATCGAAAACTGTTCAAAGAATGCTACAATCAAAAATACATAGACTATATATGTACTGACGGACTTGGCAATCTTATTAAACCGAGTCATGTGACACAGCGGTTCTCTGATCTGCTAAAAAAACACAATATGAAACATATTCGATTTCACGACCTTCGTCATACCTTTGCAAGTTTGCTGATAAATAAAG
>JAFXWT010000046.1 GCA_017542695.1 Clostridia bacterium | reverse complement strand
CCCTCCTCTGAACGGGCATAGCAATTCCCATCCTAATTAAGTATACGCGCATAGATGTACCATTTAACGGACAGTATGCGGTCAGCCGCCGTTCCTGGGGGTGAACTTGGCTTTTGCCTCTTCCTTGCAGGTGATGTATGCTTTCATAACAGCATCAAAGAAAGCGTCCTTCTGCGCCTGGGACAGTTCGCCGCCGGCAAAAAGTGCGGCATTGTCCGCAAGAAGAGCATCGACGTCTCTCGCGCCTTTCGTGCCGTAGCGTTCCCTTGCCTCCGCGATGTAGCCGTCCTTTTCGATATCTTCGAGGGGGTTTTCGCAGTTATCGTCGGTAAGGAACTTCACGGAAACGTTCAGCACCTTTGCGAGCTTCAGCAGCACTCCCTGGCGCGGCTGCTTCAGTCCCTGCTCGTAGGTCTGGATCGCGCGGAGAGATACGCCGGTTTTTTCAGCAAGCTGCGCCTGGGACAGATTCAGCTCGGTGCGGGCATCCTTAACCTTTTCAGCGAAAGATTTCATATCCTTTTCACTCCGTTCTCAAAAAATGTTCGTAAAAGTGTTATTAACCTCTTGACAAAGGTGTTATAAAGTGTTATACTGAAAGCGAACTTCAACGAACTTTACGACACTATTATACACAACGCATACGCACTTGTCAAGCACTTTTTATAAAAAAGTTCGTAAAAGTTCGTATCGGTTCAAGGAAGGAGTGATATCTGATGGAACGCGCTATACTGCACAGCGACCTTAATTCCTTTTATGCATCCGTGGAGATGATGCTCGACCCTTCGCTGAAGGGCAAGGCAGTCGCCGTCTTCGGTTCGACCGAGGACCGGCACGGCATCGTACTTGCCAAATCCGACAAGGCGAAGAACGCCGGCGTCAAGACCGGAATGGTGAACTGGGAGGCAAGGCAGCTCTGCAAAGATCTGATCGTCGTACCGCCCCAGTACGACCAGTATCTTAAATACTCGAAACTCACGCGCGCTATATATCAAAGGTACACGGACCTCGTTGAGCCGTTCGGAATGGACGAGTGCTGGCTCGATGTCACGGGCAGCCGGTGCATGGGTTCACCGATGGAGATAGCCGAAGAGATAAGGAAAGCCACCCGCGAAGAACTCGGACTGACCGTAAGCATCGGCGTATCATTCAATAAGATATTCGCCAAGCTGGGCAGTGATATGAAGAAGCCGGACGCCATTACGGAGATAACCCCGGACGGCTTCAGAGAGAAGGTGTGGCCGCTCGACTGCTCGGAGATGATCTACTGCGGACCGGCAACTACGAAGAAACTCGCTCTCTACGGCATCCGCACCATCGGTGACGTTGCGAAGGCGGACGCGCGGTTTCTCAAACAGCTGCTCGGCGTGAACGGACTCGCCCTGTGGTCCTACGCCAACGGAACCGACTCGTCGCGCGTCATGCAGAAGGACTTCGTCTCTCCCGTCAAGTCCGTGGGTCACGGCATCACCTGCACCGCCGATCTTGAGGACGGCGACGAGGTCTTCCGGGTAATGCTCGAACTCTCCCAGGACGTCGGACACCGCCTCCGCGTCCACGAACTCGCCGCGAAGGGCGTCCAGGTGTGGATTCGCAGCAACGACCTGTTCGGAAACCAGTACCAGTGCAAACTGCCGTTCCGTACGCAAAGCCCCTCGGAGATAGCGAACGCCGGATACCGCCTTTTCAAGGAGCGGTATTCGTGGAATCAGAAAGTCCGCGCCGTCTGCGTACGCGCCATCGACCTCGTTCCGAAGAAAGACCCGGAGCAGCTGACGCTCTTCGACGATTCGGAACGCCGCTTCAGGCGGGAACGAGTGGAGGACGCCGTGGAGGAAATACGCGCGAGGTACGGAAAGCACGCCATCACGTTCGCCACTCTGCTCGGCAATCTCAAGATGCCCGACGACGGCCGCGACAAGGTCAGAATGCCTGGTATGATGTACCAATAAAAAAGAAAATGTAAAAATATCCTAAATTGTATTGACACGATACATTTGTAGTGATATAATACATACAGTCGAAAAAGAAGGAGGTCTCTCAATGAGCGAATACAACGACGAATACTACGACGAAGAGTTGACCGAAGAGGATAAACAGTTTTACTTTGAAGAAGCGTCGATTACCACCAAAGCCGGACTTGTCAGCGATCTTGAGTTTATGCGGAGAAAATTTGAAAAAGACGCCACGACCGACACCAAGCACTCCTCTGCCTATTACCACACTCTTTTGTCGCTAATGGACCGTTTTATAAAATCGGTTAAGGATACGGTTTTCTTCGATAAGCTTGAGCCGTACTGGTCCTACACTTACGAAATATCGAGCCAGGGGATTACGCTTGTCTTGTCGCACTGCTCGTCCGTCGATTTTGATGAAGACCATAACATCTCATTTGTGATGTGCGATCAGGAGTTCGAGTTGCTATCAACAAAGTGCAGAATGCTCACCATCGACGAATATGCCGGGCAGTATGATATAGAAAACGTTACCGTTCGACAGTGGATTCGGCGCGGGAAAATCAGAACCGCGAAAAAGTACGGGAAGGAATGGCGAATACCTGAACTGACCGACTTCCCCGCAAGGGGCTATAAATACGGACAGTACAAAATCAGCAAGGAAGCGGTCTTTCCAGAAGAATACGCATATATGTCTGATTATCTCTACGCTTCTTTTGAACAGGACTCGAAGGACAAGACAAAGTATCATATCAGTTTTTCGGGTGCTGAAAATAAACGGAAAACTCTCGTTTGCGACGCGAAAGAACGGGAAAGAATCGAACTGCTTATGATTGAGAACCCTTTCGTCAAGTTCATTTCTGACAGCTTCGGTAATTTCGCATGAGGTAAACGCCTATGAACGAACCCAAGCAAATGATCTACTCACCACAGGCGAGAATCCCAATCGGCGAGGCCGTCACCCTTCCCAACGGAGGTCACGGCATCCGTTTCAAGTGGAAACGCAAATCCGGCGACGTTACAGAAGTGGTCGCCCTGGACAAGCTGCACGAGCTGGTCGCGCAGCAGGAAGAAAAAAGGACCGGCAGTCAGAGATCCCCGTGAACGGAGGAACTCGGCTAAAATAACAAAACCGCTCACTACATGAGCTGAACCGAATGCGAGTTTGGCCGGTACGGGCATCTTGCGGAACCATATCCGCAGGTGTTTGTACCGGCCTTTATTTTTTGCCCGGAAAGGAGGAACGCGATGAAACAGATAAAAGACCTCAACAACAAGCGCGTCTGCGACTTGAGCGACGATAAAAAGACCGCCGAGAT
>JAFXWT010000383.1 GCA_017542695.1 Clostridia bacterium | reverse complement strand
TATTTAGCAATCTCGGCATCGTACTCGGCTTGGTTGTCGTTTTTGATATGCAGAGCTTTTGCGAGGTGTCCGAAGAAAAATGTGCCGATGTATTTCCTGATACCATCCGGATCTTTGAATTCCGGCGAGGCTTCTGCAATCGGCTCTTCGTCCTCGATTCTCTTGATGAGTTGTCCGAGGCAAAGCTGAGTAGAACTGGAGTTAGCTGTTTCGCTCGCTTGGCGGGGGGTTAGGTTGCAGTTTGCCATAAGATCCGTCAAAGACTTCATCGCTTCGGACACAGACTTGCTGTTCCCAGCCGCTTGAGCTCTCCGGACGTTAAGCTGAGCAATGCAAATAGCCTTGATCAACTCTTCTTGGCTCTTGGTTTTGACCTCAACCTTTTCGCACCAATCTTGATGCTCGCTCTCGAGAAAGTCGTATTCGTCGGGAGACATCCCAGTAGGCCATCTCCGCAACATTTCTTTTGTCACGACGAACGGCTCTTCTTCGTCTCCTTCAACAACGACCTTTGCGTCATTTATTCCGTTGATCTTCTTTGACGCCTCATACTCATCTCGAATTGTATCAAGATAAGTCTCGCCGCATTGAGCTACCTGACGGGTGCATGCCTTTGAAGGGTAAAGCATAAGCCTCGAGTTTCCGGCACGCACTTGATTCAGCGTCATAACAGACGCAGCTTCCGAGTAGTACCAGTCGAAGGTTCTGCACAGGTGTTTGAGGGCGTGCTCTTCGTTCCCGTTGTAAAACGCAATCATGTTTTCCATCATTGATTCACAACAAGATCTGCAAAACGGAAGAAATCCACCGTTTCCTTTCCACAAAGGAGAGCCGCCGCCGCTCGGGAAGTTTCCTTTTTGCGTAGTCCATTCGTTTCCGCACATGACGCAACGAAACTTCTTGACGGTCTTGTCCATAGGACGGTATCGAACAGAAAGAGGTTCGTAATTCGAGTTGACCGTTATGGCCTTACGAACATCTCTATGTACGCGTTCTTGAAAGCTTCCGCCCTCAGGGCGGCCTGCCTTCGATTCGTTTTCGCTCATAATGTATCAACTCCTTTCGTTCCGTTTAATCCGTGTTAAACAAGCGAAAACTATACCCAAACGGGTATAAAACATCAAAAAGTTGGCTGTTTTATACCCGAAAAGGTATAATTATCCCAGAATAATTCAAGTTCGTTGGGATAATGGTATAAGCAAAGTGCGCATCAACATTATGCTACGCACTCGAAAACCTCTTCTGCTCGTGGCAGATAGGTTAGTCTACCGCAAATCTGATGCTGACTTGAGCCCCATCAAGATTCGCGGTGTTGTTTGTGAATACTGCATCATCTTCTCCGTCATAGTAGATGAACACATCAACCTGAACAACAGAGTCGTCTGTTATCGTGCTTGCGAGCACCGTATTAGACGAGACAGTGGATTGAGAGAGTTCTGCTACGGCAGATGATGTCGCGACGATAATCTTCACCGGCGCGAATGTCGCGTTGGCACCAGTTGCGGATCCATTCGAGGTTATTGTTACTTCATCTACGACAAGGTTTGTCGCGGAATTAGACCCTTTTGCCACAGTGATGTAGCAAACAGAATGGATCACGTAGTCAAGGTAATTCTCATTTGTGAGAACATTCGCTTCTTTTGTTGACTCCGAGGAGTCGGGTTCGTCCGCAAGCTTGTAAAACCAGTTCGAAGGGTTTCTTGCCGACGTAGAGTCTGCAACCGCTGCTGTGTGCGCAACAGGCTGAACTGTAATTTCCGCGTTGTCGATTACAAGGTCGACGGAAGTTGTTTTCGCCGCCTGAATTTCGAGCGCTGTGTCGTTTGTTCCAGTCCCAATCAGCAGATACACAGAGTCGGATTTGGCTTCGATCTCGAGCCCTGTTACAGCGACCGTCGTGTTCATCGAAAACCAAGCGAACGAAGATGTAGCGAGCAGCACAGCAGACACCAAAAGCATCGCGAGTGCGCCATATAGTCTTTTCATTTTCTTTCTTTCTGCAACTGGCTGTCTTTTCAGACCCTATAGCTTTGCGTCGCCGACTCTCGTCGGCTTTGCCGAAGTGTAATTAAGCGCGGGCATGTGCGTTCGTCCGCCGCGCTATCGGACGGGTTAATTTGAGCTCGACCTTTATTTGAAGGTTTCGCCTTGTTTAATTGTCGAAAAGCGTATTCTTTTTCGAGCCAGCGATTTCTCCATTTTTGAAGTAATCTCCGATGAGTTCGTCGCCGGTTCTATCGTTGTAGACTTTGCACATCTCCATAGAACTCCATCCGAAGATTTCTGCGATAACAGAGTCAGGGATGCCGTTTTTGGACAGGAGTGTGCAAAACCCATGCCTCTGCGAGTGAGGGTAGTAGTCCTTGCCGCCGATGCGCGTAAATTCATCTTTCCACCCATCAACAGTCGACGTTGCCATCTGCTTCGAAGGATCTTCTTTATTAGGGAAGAGCCACACGCTTTCAATCCCGCGGTTGCTTCTGTCTTCCATCCAGAGATCGAAGTATGGCTTAAACTTTTTCGCGAGGGTGTAGCACTGAAGGTACTTACCACCTGCACGCCCCTTCGTTTTAATCGGAGCGCTCTTATAGAGAGCTCCGTCGCAAACGAGTTTGTCGTCCGTAAAATCGTCGACGCGGAACCTGAGCAGCTCGGACTTTCTTCTCCCGCTGTATGCTGCAAGCGCAACAAAACACGCGCGATCGTATTCTTTCCTGCGTACAAGCTCATCGAGAAGGTTTGCAATCTCTTCTTCCGTATAAACGGTCTTTTCTCTAACAGCTTGTTTCGGCGGACTTTCAATCTTCCGCACGATTGACTTGAAGCCTTTGATCTCGTCATCGAGAATATTCTCGATAAAGTTGCTTAGAGAGCTAATTGCAGCCTTTACGGCGCGCAGTCGGTTGGAAGACCAACCGAGATCGTTTAACGCGTGACTCTGAAAACGGGCAATTTCTCTTTTTGTCAGTTCAACGAAATATTTGTTGTCCAAATAATCCTCGCACCAGCAAAAGAAGATAAGAAGATCAGCTTTGTAGTTCTTGATCGTCGTATCTGCTCTTGCCACGCTCTTCAAATAATCGGTGAAATCATCCAAAAGAGAGATGTTCTTCTTGTTAATTCCGGCAATTTTTTCGGGCGTGGTCAAACCCGAATTGTACACCGTTTTTCTTCCGGCCATAGCTGACCTCCTTTCATTAAGTAAGGGAGGGCGAAGCATTGCTCCGCCTCCCCTTTGAAAGTCTAATCGGTTTGAGCTTCTTCGAGAGGCTTGATTAGTTCTGTTCGTTTGTTGGTGGCACCATATGCCTTACTTATTGGTGCCAACTTGGCACAATCAACTGTTTGTTTTGGTGCCAATTCGCAACTCTAATCTGTTGCGTTTCTGAAACGCAACGGATTTCGATTGCGTATTTACGTTATTTCTTTCTCGGCCTGTTGAAAGAGATTACGTCCTTTTCTTGGACGAAAACCTCTTCTCCTGTCTTCGGGTTTCTCCCCTTGCTCGCGGGCTTAGTCCGCTTGACAAAAGCCCCAAAGTTCGAGATTGTTATGCGATCTCCAGAGGGCATAGAGTCAAACAAATCATCGAGGAGTTCAAAGAGTGTTTTGCAACAATCCTCAGCTAATTCTTTTGATATGTCTCTTTCGTGAGATTCGTTCCACCGGTCTTGAAAAAGACCGGAGAGCTCAACTATTCCTGTCGCTTTTCCTTTATTCAAGAGGTTCTTTTACTCCTTCGAAAGATCAGAGTTTGATTCTGTGTTCAGTGACGATTCCTTTGTCCTTTTCCACAACGAGGAATGACGCACCGGGGCGAGACGTTTTGTAAAGAGAGATCGCGAAGTCATCAATCCCGATAATGCTCGGAATCGTGACGGCGTCTCTGTCTACACCCACAGTCTCTTCCATCAGGTGATGTTTGTGAGCTCCGATCAGGATGTGAACGTCCGTGTTGTACGTTATAGAGAAGTCTTTGATGGCATCTCCGAGATTTTTGACTTCTCCGTGAATACCAAGGATGTTATATCCTTGAACCGTGTCGAAGATCAAGCCGCTCGGATTGACTTCCATTGTGAAATTAGGATTGCCTTCGAGTCTTGATTTGATGGTTTCGCGGATCCACATCCCGGTGTTTTCGTCTTTGAAAGAACCTTTCTTCTGATTTAAGAGCCGAAGTTCTGTGTGGTTGCCGAAAACCATCTGGAAACGGACGGGGATGCGCCACGAGAGTTCGTTCAACCAGTTAGCAAGGTAGTTGGCATACCGAACAGACTGTTCAACAATGCCGTAACGAAGCTTCATGAGTTGGCTGACGCGAAGAATTCCGTCTGTCGAGTCGCCAAGCTCAAAGACGAGAATCTCTTCGAGTCCTTCGTCAAGCGCGATATTCACCGTGTCTTCGAGAAGTTGTTGCATTCTCCGTTCGAAGGTTTCAGGAGAATATTCGTTGATTACCTCTCCGCGAAGGCCGATGACTTGAAACTCGGTACCGTAGTGACAGTCTCCGAAGCAGAGGACGCCTGTTCTGTGGTCGTTGCCGACGGAGGACTTTCTGATAATGGGAGGGAATCGAATTGCCGGGGCTTGCTTGATGGCTTCCGCGAATTTCTCCGCGATCATTTCGTCACTCGCGTCTTCACGAAGCCAGCGATTGTATTCAAGCTTAT
>JAFXWT010000382.1 GCA_017542695.1 Clostridia bacterium | reverse complement strand
GTAGACGACAAATTCAACGCTGTCGATCAGTGCTTTTGCCTCGCGGACAAGTTCGTCGGTTATCGGCTCATACGCGGCGCTGATGACCGCTCTTGTCGCAAGCGGTACGGCGACGGAAACGTCGATATCGTTTTCCGCGAGTATGCCCGCGTAAAACGGCACGCCGCGCTTTCTCAGCGCGCGATAATACGGTATGCCTCGGCTGTTTCCGCCGACGACGAAACAACGCGCCTCGCCTTTCGGCGCGGAAAGCTCCACGCTGCCGAGAAGCGCGTTGAAAGATCCGCTTTCGATCCCGTAAAGCGACGCTATCGTATCGTTTGAAAATATTTCGTCGGGAGTGCCGTATGCGGCAATGCGATCGCCCTTTACGCACACTATTTTGTCCGATATCCTTTCGGCAAGGTCTATTTCGTGGAGACTCATCACAACCGATATGCCTTGATTTTTCGCCATATCAGAAAGAATTTCGAGAAGTTCTATCTTGTGCTTGACGTCGAGGAACGACGTCGGCTCGTCGAGCACGATGATCTCCGGCTCCTGACATATCGCGCGAGCGAGAAGAACGCGCTGACGCTGACCGTCGCTGATGGCGGTCACGTCTTTATCCGCGATGTCGAGTGCGTGGACACGGGAGAGCGAATACTCGACGACCTCCCTGTCGCGCGCCGTCAACAGTCCGAAGCTGTTCGTGTAAGGATATCGCCCCGCGGCGACAAGCTCGCGGCAGCTCATCATTTCGGGGCGTACCCGTTCAGTCAGAACGACGGCGAGCTTTGTAGCGATCTCTTTTCCGCTCAGCGTACGCATATTTTTTTCGTCTATATACACCGTTCCCGCTATCGTTGCAAGATGGCGCGTGATGCTTTTCAGTATCGTCGATTTGCCCGAGCCGTTCGGGCCGATGAGAGTGATTATCTCACCTTTGCCGAGCGAAAGCGTGATATCGGATATAAGCGGAACGCCGTTATATCCGACTGTCAGGGAGTCGAGCTTCAACTTTTCGGAAAAATCGTTGTTATACCTCATTTTTACGCCTCCTTGACATCATCAGCCAGATGACGATCGGCGCGCCTATCGCGCTCGTGACGGTGCTGATCGAAAGCTCCGTCGGCGAGAATATCGTCCTTGCGGCAAGGTCGCAAAGAACGCAGAATACCGACCCGCACAAAAAAGATGCGGGTATCATAAGTATCGGCTTGTTTGTTTTCAGGAGTATCCTGCATATATGCGGCACGGCGATGCCGACAAACGAGATCGGTCCGGCGAAAGCGGCGACGCACGCCGAAAGAACACCCGTCGAGATCACGAGCAAAACGCGGAACGCCTTTATATTCATGCCGAGACTCTGCGCGTATCCCTCGCCGAGCGAGTATGCAGCCATCGGCTTTGACATAAGAAACACCATCAGCAGAACCGGCAAAACTATCGTCGCTGAAACGCGCACGCCTTGCCACGAAGCGCCCGAAAAGCTGCCGAGCGACCAGTGGGTGAGGTTTACGATGTCGGATTCCTTTGCAAAGTTGATGAGCAGATCCGTCACCGCAGAGCAGATGTACCCTATCATAATGCCGATAACGAGAAGCATCGACATATTCTTCACTTTTCCCGTAAACATAAGCACGAGAAGGAGCGACAGCAGCGAGCCGATGAACGACGCTATGACGGTCACCGAGATCGGCATGCTTTTGAAAACGCCCGTCATCGCTATCGTGACTATCGCAAGAAACATCTTCGCGCCCGATGAAATGCCCAGCACGAACGGTCCCGCTATCGGGTTGCGGAAGAACGTCTGTATCAAAAAGCCCGAAAGCGACAGAGCGCCGCCGAGGATAACGCCGAGAAGTAATCTCGGGAGACGGATCTTTGTAACGACGTTGAACGCGACGGTGTTAGTGTCGTCGCCGAGGAAGATAATGCGGAAAACGTCTTTTATCGTCACATCAACGCTTCCGATCATAATGCTCATGATAACGGCGACATCAAATAAAATTAAGAATGACAGAAATACCATACAGTATCGTATGGTATTTCTGTCCTGAGAAGAAAGTTTCGTCATTTAAGTTTATACAGATATGTGAGCGTATCCGTCGTCTCATCGGCCGTCAGCATGAGATGGATATCGTTGATCATGCTGCCGATGGTGTTCTGTATCTGGAAATAGTCGGGAGTAGTGCACCAGACGTTACCCTCTTTGACCGCCTTCATTTCGGGAAGGATCTCGGCACGCGAAACGAACGCTTCGAGCGTGTCGGGCTTGCCGCCGAGCGACCAGATATAGATGATATAATCTGCGTCCTTCGCCTTGTCGTAGAACGCTTCCATTTCCATTTTTGCCGTGCCCGTCTTGCCGACGCCGACGTCTGCAAGCACGTATTCGCCGCCCGCGATCGTCAGCATTTTAGTCATGTAGTCATCCGCGTTGCGAGCGTAAAGAACGCCCTTTGACGTGATGTAGAACATCGCAACGGTCTTGCCTGTCTTTTCGATCTTCGAAAGCTCCTCAACGTACTCGTTTTGCGTGTCAAAGAGATTTTCCGCGTTCTCTTCCTCGCCGAAGATGGCGCCGTAGAGTTTCGCCCATTCGACGCGAGCGAGAGGATGATCCTCCTGAGCCGACTGATCGAGCACAACGTCAACACCGAGCGTCGTCAGCTGCGCTTTGACGTCGTCGGTGAGCATTGTCGAGAAGAACGCGAATTTCGTTCCCTGCGCGGTGATCTTTTCGTAGTCGGGCGCCTTGTAGTCGCCGATGTACGTCATTTTTTTGTTTGTCAATGCCTCTTTGACCTCGTCGATATACCACGAGCTTACGTCATAAGTCGTGAGTGTGATCGCATCGAGTGCGCCGATGGCGTTGATCAAAGACGTGACGGGAGTCGAGGAAACAAGGATGTTGGTCACGGGCATTTGCAAAATGATGGCGTCCTTCGGAGCATCCGCGGGAACGCTCATGTTCTCCGGAACGATGAGCATGACGCTGACGTCGTTCTCCGAATTGATGACTTTGGCTATCTTGTAGCCGCCCTTGTAATAATCCACGCTGAAGAATTTGGCGTACTTCAGCTCCATTGAATGATCGAAAACGAGCTTTCCGTCATAGTTCTCCTCGGGAGGAGTGACGGGCGTTTCCGATGTCGTCGAAACTGTCGCCTCGGTTCCGGCGGCAGTCGTTCCCGACGGTGTGTTCTTTTCGCCGCAGGCGGAAAGAACCGCTACCGACATTATCATTGCCAGCAGCAGTGAGATGAGTTTGGTTTTCATTTGTTTTTCTCCTTAAAAATAAATAGTTTGACGGTTGCCGACAGCTTCGGCGCGCGTCAAGGTTATCCGATGTTTCTCGCATCGGATACTCCACCAAAACAGGGCCGGCATTCGGACTTCCTTTTTCAAGGTCACCGCTGCGGAACAGCTACGGATTTTCACCGTATTCCCCATTTAAGGCACAGACGTAAGAAAACAGCGCCCCCTGCTCGCTATTCGGTTGGAGATTTATATGTAATCAGGTCGGCGCATCGACCTGTTCACCCCATGTTTTGACTTGAAATATTATAACATTATTATATTTTT
>JAFXWT010000045.1 GCA_017542695.1 Clostridia bacterium | reverse complement strand
GGGCGAACTCCTATTTCTTCTCTCCGGGTACGACGACCGCTTACACTTACTGTATGAACGAGGATCTGTATATGACGCTCTGGGAAGACCAGACCGTTTGTACCAAGATCCCCGTGCGGTATCTTGACGGGATTACAAGATCGACCGTTATCGAGCCGGTTCATCAGGATACGTCCGAAGACCCGGTCGTGACGAGTGAACCTGTGAACGATATTTCGATTGACACCGAGCAGCCCGCGGAAACTCAGCCTGTAGTTGACGATCTTCCTTCCGAAACTCAAGCTGAAGCGGAAGAGCACTCATCAGAAGATCAAACGGAAGCGGAAGAGCAGCCCTCCGAAACTCAGGAGGAGACGGAAGAGCTTTCTCCCGAGACTCAGGAAGAAACAGAAGAGCTTCCGCCCGAAACTCAAGAAGTTACTGAAGAACTGCCTCCCGAAACTCAGGAAGAGCCGGAAGAAACTACTTCCGAAACCGAAGAAGTCAAGACAGAGCCCGCAAAACCCGAGGCGAATGCAGGCGACGAGACCGTCAAATATATAAACCTCACGATGCTCACGCCGCGCGACGGGCTTCCGACGTCAGCCATACGCATTATGGGCATGGGCGACCCCGATAATATCACATACATCGAGCGTACTCAACGCAGCGATCGCGTGAATACATTCCAGGCGTCGGTTTTCAGCGGCAAAACAGGTATCGCGCTGATCGTCGGCGGCGCCGTGATCATCGCTGCGGCGGCGTTTGTGATCTTCAAAAAGCGTTCCGGGAAGAAAGCTCCCGTGGCGCCTCAAAAGCATCCGCAAAAACAAAAGAAAGCAAGGTGACGGCATGAAAAAACGAATATTCGCGTTCTTCACTGCGCTGATCCTCACTCTTCTTTGCCTGCCGTTCACCGTATTTGCGGAGGGCGACGGGAAAGCAGCGCAAAGCGCAACCGAAGCCGCTTATGGACTCGACGACTTCGCCCGCTACGGAACAAGCGAGGAATACGCCATCGTCCCGTGCAACGCGGGAAGCAGCTGTGTGGACGACGGCGGAACGGAAATACATCTTTGGAGGACGCACCGCAGAGACAATCAGATCTGGACGCTTGTCAAGGCCGGTGATTCCTATTATATAAAGAGCAAAGCAAGCGGCAAGGTCATCGACGTCCCGGGCGCCAAAGCCGAAGACGGCAGCCGGCTCCAAACCTTTGACTATAACGGCGGCGACAATCAGCTTTGGCGTCTCGAGAGCATGGGCGACGGCACCTATTGCATCCACTCGAAGCTGAACGATTCCCTCGTCTGGGACGTGTGGGGCGATTCGTGGAGCGACGGTTCGGCTATTTCGCTGACTTATCAGCACGGCAGGCCCAATCAGCGCTTCCGCTTCGTCCATACCTCCACCGTCGAGCCGATGTCCGACTGGGGTTCCTCCCGTCAGGACTGCAACGGATCGGACTGGTCCGTCTGGGACGGCACCCTGTCCTACGACTGGTATTATCAACACTCGGGCGAAAGAGATCTTTATATCAACAGCGCGGCGGACTTGTACGGGCTCGTCTCGTTTGTTGCAAACGGATATGAAATGGCGGGCAAGACGATCCACCTGACGCGGGACATCAACCTCGCCGGCAACGGGTGGACCCCCATCGGAACAAACGGTCACTGGTTCAGAGGCAGTTTTAACGGTCACGATCACGCGATCGTCGGTCTGTCTTGCATCGGCTCCGCCGACTTTCAAGGTCTGTTCGGATTGGTCGCGGGCGGTACCATCTGCAATCTCGCGGTGAAAGGCACCGTGAGCGGCGACGACCACGTCGGCGGGATCGTCGGGATCCTTCAGTACGGGCATCTTTGCAATATCTACAGCGAAGTCACCATCAATAACTGCTCCGACATCAGAGAGGGCGGTATCTGCGGAGCCGTCGCATACGGCGGACTCGTTGATCACTGCACGCAGAACGCTACCGTAAATTCCACCGACGCAGATAAGTACAGAGGCGGGATCGCGGGCTACAGCGACGGCATGATCCGTTACTCGGTCAACAACGCCAACGTCAACCACAGCTGGGACTGCGGCGGCGGCATCGCCGGTGGCAGCGGCTCCGGCATCTTCGAATACTGCGCCAACCACGGCACGGTAAGCGGCGGAACGAGCTCCGAGTATATCGGCGGCATCGTCGGTGATATGAACGGCGGCATCATCTTCGGCTGCTACAACGACGGCACGGTACGCACAAGTAACAACGACTACGTCGGCGGGATCGCCGGCAGAAAAGTCGGCGACTGGAACGTGATCTGCTGTATCAACGACGGCAGAGTTTACGGCGACGACTATATCGGCGGCATCTGCGGCGAAGGCAGACCGATAAAATGTCTGAACACCGGCGTCGTTACCGGCGACGATCAGGTCGGCGCGATCAGCGGCAACGCGAAATCGGACACACCCTGGTGCTACGCGCTGGCAGGGTCCGCGCAAAATCTCAGCGGAAAAGCCGGCGAACGCGCGGAGTGGATCTCGTCGGGTCAGATCCTTTCCGGTGAGATCTGCTTCTATCTGAACTATGACCCTGTCACATACGACACCTACGGGATCACGGCTCCTTTTTCACAGAATATCGGATC
>JAFXWT010000381.1 GCA_017542695.1 Clostridia bacterium | reverse complement strand
TCGCATGGCAAAATGCACGCAGGGGCAGCCCGATTCTGCCGCAGTCCACATTGACGTAATACGCGGTGCCGTTTGTCTTATCCACGGTGATCCGGTTATCGTACTGCGCGTTGAAAGTGCCCGCATAGACATAGGCGTTCGCACCCCACGCCACATAAAAAACGTCGGCGTTGCTCTTGCCGTAAAACGCTCCGTCGTTTATGATCGCGACAGCGCCGCCCAAAAGCCGGACAGCAGAGCACACGATGTCCTTTTCTCCGTTATCGTCGATAGTGAAGCCGCGTCCGTAATACTCGCCGCCGTTTGCAACAAAGCGTCCGCCGTCCCTTACGACGACAGCACAGCCCGGCGTGATCGAATTGACCGTGCCTGCGCTTGTGCTGCCGCCGGTATTGTATTTTTTCGTGTATGTATAGTATTCACTCTCGTAATGTCCCGCAGTAACCTCGCCGCCGTTCACGGTCAGGGTCCCCTGCACGTTGAACACCGTCAGCGCACGGTCGAGAATGATCCCCGTCTGCTCGTTCATTTCCCCCATACTCGGGATACGTCTGTCAAAGATGATCTCACCGCCGCCCCTGCTGTCCTCCACGGTGAGGTGGCTTGCGCGGTTGATCATAAACATGGTGTAGGTTTCATGCCAGTCGCCGAAACCAAGCTTTTCTTTGATCGTGTATCCGTTTAGGTCGAATCGGATATTTCCGTTTACCGAATAATTTCCGATACAGTTTTCAACGTTGTCCATAAGGCGGATGTATACCGTAGATGATCCGCTTTGATTGAAAAGTCTCCCGACATCTTCGGCGTTTGTCAGCAGATAGGGACTTGCCTCGGTACCGCGCCCCTCCATCGTTTCGACTCTCACGTCGATACCGGTCCCGCTCGAACCGAGGTTCAGAAACGCCGCCCCATCACTTGCGGAATAATCGGTAAAATCATAGTAATGCTCCGTCGAATCCACATAGATATGCGTGTAATCCTTTTTTTCGTGATTGAATGCGTACAGCGGTATCCCGATCCTGCCGCAGTCCACATTCACATATTCGGCTACGCCGTTTGTCTTATCCACGGTGATCCGGTTATCATATCTTGCGAAGAAATTGCCCGCAAACACCCGAATCGTGGCGCAGGGATCCACTGAAAACACGTCGGCACAGCTCTTGCCGTAAAAATCTCCGGCGTTGATATCCGCCACGGCGCCTGCGTACAGCTTGAGTGCCGCGCACGCCTCTTCCTTGTCGCCGTTATCGTCAATGGTGAAACCGCGTCCGTAATACTCGCCGCCGTTTGAAACAAAACGCCCGCCGTCCTTTACCACGACCGCGTTACCGGGCGTAATAGAGTTGACATTTCCCGGAGACGGACTGCTGTCCGCATAGATATAACCGTCGGTATAGGTATAATACTCGCTCTCGTAATGTCCCGCCGTGATTTCACCCGCGTTGACGGTCAAAACGCCGTATACATCAAACACCGTCAACGGGCGGTTGAGGAAAATGTCTGAATACGCATTCGTTTCGCCCATGGCGGGAATAAATCTGTCGTGGATGATCTCGCCGCCTCCGACCGAATCGTTCAGTGTCAGCGACGCTCCCGCCTCGATGACAAACAGGCTGCGATTCTCGCTTGCGTCGTTGAAAAACAGCTTTGATCGGATCGTATGTCCATTCAGATCGACGGTCTTATATCCCTTCACACTGATCGGACCAAATGCATAGTACTGCTCTCCCTCTATATCTGCCCCGATCTGAATAAAGACCCTTTCTCCTTCTTCTTCGGTCAGAGCGTCGATCAGTTCTCTTTGGCTTGTTACGTTAACATATTTCGGTCTCGATCCCGTTCCGTCATCTCGTTCCGAAGCGGAAGCAGTCATTCCGACGGAATGGATCGGCATAATGAGCAATAAGCACAGCAAAAGACTTAAGGATTTTTTCAACACGGCATTCTCCTCCCAATATCATCAAAATGGTATAGTACCCCTATCCCCAATTATTCATTTTAATTATAATGTCTTATTCTCCGTTGCACATCAGCCAAAAGGATGATATTTGCCCTGTTTCCGAAAGAAAAAGGACGCACATGCCGTGCGTCCGATCTCGTCAGTTATTCTGTTGTTGTCATTCCGGCTTGTTTTTGATCACGATTCCAAG
>JAFXWT010000380.1 GCA_017542695.1 Clostridia bacterium | reverse complement strand
TGATGCCGCGCTCGCGCTCGATCGCGTTAGAGTCCATCACTCTTTCTTCGGTCGCCTGATTTTCTCTGAATATGCCGCCCTGCTTTAACATTTCGTCGACCAGCGTAGTTTTGCCGTGGTCGACGTGCGCGATGATGGCGACGTTACGTAAATCTTCCCTTTTCAATGTCTATCCCTTTCTGCATAAATAGATTCAAAATATCAACAAAGAATTATTCTATCACAAAAATCGGTTCTTGAAAAGAGTTTTTCTCAAAAAAACGGAGATTTTTTCAAAAAAATGTAAAAATAACGCCTCGAATCAAATTTTTCGAGGCGTTTTTCGATGTTTTTTCAGTTCTGCGCGCTGTAGTTAGGCGCTTCCTTTGTAATGCTGATGTCGTGCGGGTGCGATTCGCGGAGTCCCGCGCTCGATATCTTGATGAACTGTCCGCTCTTCTGAAGCTCGGGGATCGTCGCACATCCGCAGTATCCCATTCCGGAGCGGATGCCTCCGACAAGCTGATATACGGTGTCTGCCAAGGGACCCTTGTACGGCACGCGCCCCTCGACGCCTTCCGGCACGAGTTTTTTCGAGTTCGTCTGGAAATATCTGTCCTTTGAGCCCTTTTCCATCGCGGCGAGCGAACCCATCCCGCGATAGACCTTGAAGCGTCTGCCCTGATAGATCTCGCTTTCACCGGGGCTTTCCTCGCATCCTGCGAACAGCGAGCCGATCATGACGACGTCGGCGCCTGCGGCGAGCGATTTGACGATATCGCCGCTGTATTTTATGCCGCCGTCGGCAATGACGGGGATGTTGTATTTTGCCGCGACGCAGGCGACGTCGTAGATCGCGGTGACCTGCGGCACGCCGATGCCCGCGATGATGCGCGTCGTGCATATCGAGCCGGGGCCGATGCCGACCTTGACGGCGTCGGCACCCGCTTTTATAAGGTCGCGCGCCGCCTCGGCCGTCGCAATATTGCCGCCGATGAGCTGGCAGTCGGGATATGCTTCCTTGACTTTCGAGATCGCCTCCATAACGCCCTTGGAGTGACCGTGCGCCGAGTCGAGAACGAGCACGTCCGCGCCCGCTTCGAGAAGCGCGCCCGCGCGCTCTATAACGTCTTTCGTCACGCCTATCGCCGCTCCGCAGAGAAGGCGGCCGCGGCTGTCTTTTGCGGAGTTCGGGTATTTTGCGCCCTTTTGGATATCCTTCGTCGTAATGAGCCCTTTGAGATGCCCCGTTTCATCGACGAGCGGGAGCTTTTCTATCTTGTGCGCCGCGAGTATCTTCAGCGCCTCCTCATGCGTCGTGCCGACGGGTCCTGTGACGAGGTTGTCCTTTGTCATAACTTCGCTGATACGCACGTTCATATCGGAAAGGAAGCGCATATCGCGGTTTGTGATGATCCCGACAAGCACGTTGTCTTCATCGACTATCGGCACTCCCGAGATCTTATATTTACCCATAAGTGCCTCGGCTTCGTAAACAAAATTGTCGGGGCCGAGAGAAAACGGATTGGTTATAACGCCGTTTTCGCTTCTTTTGACGCGCTCGACTTCGTCCGCCTGCATCGAAATGGGCATATTCTTATGGATGATGCCTATGCCGCCCTCGCGCGCGATCGCTATCGCCATTCCCGATTCGGTAACGGTGTCCATCGCGCTCGACATTATCGGCGTATTGAGAAAGATCTTATTCGTCAGTCTCGTTCCGAGCTGCACCATATCGGGCGTGATTTCGCTTTTGGCGGGAATAAGCAGAACGTCGTCAAACGTGATGCCTTCTTTTAAGAATTTCTCGCCAGCATTTGAATTGACCATATCCGCCTCCATATTTATTTTTTCGATTATATTTTTATATATGATATCAGTTTGAGCGCCCGTTGTCAAGTGAAAATCGCGTACTGACCGCACTTTTTTTGTTTTACACAAAAAGCGGCGCAGTTTTGCGCCGCTTTTGCGTTATTTTATAAAATTTTCCCCGCCGATTGCGAAAGAACGCGCCTTTTGTCGTCGAGCGAGTTGAACCTTTCGATGAGTTCGATCTCCTTCGGGTCGTACGGGCGAAGATTCGGGCGGAACAAATCGTGCTGCCAGAGGGTGAAATCGAGGTCTTTTTTCCCGCCCGACGCCTCGTACTGCTCCCACAGACTGTCCCACGGCTCGTACGTCTGCGTCTTTCCCGCGACGAAACCCCAGCACCAGCAGTTCAGTTTTTCAAGATAAAGGAGTGGGTACGTTTCGCCGACGCTCTGATGATTTATCCTGTTGAGCCATTCGGTGAGGAGTATCGGTCTGTTATGTTTTTTCAGTATTTCATAATCGACGACAAAATCTTTCAGTGGCTTGTAGCAGTGCCACGAAATCACGTCGGAAAGTTCAAGACTCAACTTGTCGTTCGGGCGCGGATCGTCGAGGTCGCGCCAATACCACACGTCGGAGGCGAGCGGCTGCGACGGATCGCACGCGCGCACGGTTTCAAACATCGTTCCGATCAGCGGAACGGCGCGTTCCACGCCGACCGTAATGCCCGGCTCGTTAAAGACGTTCCAGCAAACGATCCGCTCGTCGTCCTTGTATTTTGTGACGATCTCGCGCACCATGGCGAGATATTTTTCGCGCGTTTCTTCCCTTTCCAGCTCGTGATACGGCGTTTTCGCCTTTTGCTCGTCGGTGAGCGGGAGACGCCCCTGATGGTATCCGAGCGCGTATTTCTGCTCGCCGAGCGGCTTCGGCGCGTATTTTTCGCCGCGGCAAAGTTCGGCTTCGTTTGCGAGCACGATCATCACGCGCTGACCGTATTTTGAACAAAGGGCGATGTATTTTTCGAGTATATCCATAAAACTGTCGTGCTCCTGAAGCCATACGTCGAACTCGACGATGAGGCGCACGGCGTCAAAGCCGATCTTATGGCACAGAGCGATCTCCCGCTCGGCGGTTTCAAGGCGCTCGGCGCTTCCGTGGCTCTGCCACATATCGATGCGGTTCGCGCAGTCGCTCCCGATGAAATTGCACCCGTGGAGCCAGCCGTTCTTCTCCTGCCACTCCCATGCTTCGCTCTCCGTCCATCTGCGTTTCATATCAGCCTCCGAAATCAGTTAAAAATGTTGTCTGACATCACAATTATACATTCCGCACGGCGATTTGTCAACATCGCGGCGGCTTTTACGAAAATAATATAGAAAATGCGAAAAACGCATTTACAAACGTCAAAATCTATGGTACAATCCAAAGTGATAATAATAATAAAAAACACGGAGGTGCAATATGTACGGATTTCCGATAGGCGTGATGCTCGAATCGTTCCGCCTGCCCGTCGACGAGGCGCTCGATCGCGCCGCGGCGATAGGCGCGGATGGCATTCAGGTCTACACCACAAAGGGCGAACGCGCGCCCGAGAACATGGACGGCGCGAAGAGGCGCGAATTTCTCGCAAAAGTCAAGTCGCGCGGGCTTGTGATCTCCGCGCTGTGCGGCGATCTCGGCAAGGGATTCACCGATCCCGCACTCAACCCCGAGCTGATCGAAAAATCGAAGCGAATACTCGATCTTGCTATCGACCTTGAAACGAATATCGTCACCACTCACATCGGGCGCGTCCCCGAAGACAAGACGTGCGACACGTATAAAATAATGCAGGAAGCGTGTCATACTCTCGCGGAATACGCCGACTCGCTCTCCGCGCATTTCGCCATCGAAACGGGGCCCGAACCCGCAGCGCGCCTTTGCGAATTTCTCGATTCGCTCGGTTCGACGGGCGTCGCCGTAAACTACGACCCCGCGAACCTGACGATGTGCGTTGACGACGACGCCGTCAAAGGCGTTTACGAACTTAAAAAATACATCGTCCACACACACGCGAAAGACGGTCTGCGCGGAACGCAGCCGCCGTATCGAGAAGTCCCGCTCGGACGCGGCGACGTCGATTTCAAGAATTATCTCGCGGCGCTCGAAGAAATCGGATATCGCGGCTTCCTCACCATTGAGCGCGAATGCGGTGAAAATCCGTCGGATGACATAAAGCTCGCCGTCGATTACTTAAAATCATTCAGATAAAGGAGAAAATATCATGTCAAAGCTCAAAGTCGGTATCATAGGAACGGGCGGAATATCGAGATTCCACACGGAGTCGTATCAGGCGCTCGACAACGTCGAAGTCGTCGCGTGCTGCGACATCGACGGCGAAAAAGTCAAGGCATACTCCGAAAAATACAACATTCCGCGCTATTACACGGATTGTAATGAAATGATGAAAAAAGAGACGCTCGACCTTGTCAGCGTAACAACGTGGAACGAAGCGCACTGCAAATGCACGATAGCAGCGCTTCGCGGCGGCGCGAACGTGCTATGCGAAAAGCCGATGGCTATGAACGCCAAAGAAGCGGAAGAGATGATGCGCGTCGCAAAAGAGGAAGGCAAACTCCTTCAGGTCGGTTTCGTCCGCCGTTTCGGCGGCGACGTCGAAATGCTGAAACAGTTCGAGAGCGCGGATATCGTAGGCGACATCTATTACGCGAAAGCGGTTTATCTTCGCCGCTGCGGCTTCCCCGGCGGATGGTTCGGCGACAAGGCATATTCGGGCGGCGGTGCGCTGATCGACCTCGCCGTTCACTTCATCGACCTCGTGCGCTATATCGCGGGCAACCCGAAACCCGTATCTGTTTACGGCGTGACGTACGACAATCTCGGCCCCAATCGCGCGACGGGCGCGGAGCAGGCGTGGAAGGCAAAAAGCGATCCGAGATTTACGTACAACGTCGAGGACTTTGCCTCGGCTCTCATTCGTTTTGACAATGGGTTGACTCTGTCGATAGAAACGAGCTTCAACCTCAACTGCAAGCGCGACTCGGGCAAAGTCGAGCTGTTTGGCACGAAGGGCGGCGTCGTGATGTCGCCGGAGTTTGAGATCTACACCGATCTCGGCGGCAGATTTGTCAACATACAGCCCGCGTCAAACACTCAATTCGACTTTATAAACTCGTTCCGCGCGGAGATCAAAGGATTTGTCGATGCGTCGACGGGCAAAGCGCCGTGCGTCGCACCCGCCGAGGACGGAGTCGAGCTGATGAGAATACTCGACGGCATCTACGAATCGGCAAGAACGGGACGAAGCGTCGATATTTAAGAACCACCGTAAAAGCAAAAAACCGCGGCATGCCGCGGTTTTTTATGTAGGTAAATTTTATTTGCTCTCGAATGTTTCAGCCACTTTTTTAAGCAATTCGCGTATTTCGAGGTGCTGCGGGCACGCTTCCTCGCACTGTCCGCACCCGATGCAGTCGCTCGCTTTGCCGCCGCGCGCGGTATAAACATTATCGTAGTAATACTGCGCGTTCCAGTTGTTCGAGAAATGACGTTTTATATTGTAGCAGGCGAAAAGATCGGGGATGGAAATATTCATCGGGCAACCGTCGGTGCAATAGCGGCAGGCAGTGCAAGGAATAAGGTTTTTTGCGTTGATTATCCGCGCCACTTTTTCAGTCAGTTCGTATTCCGCGTTGCCGAGCGGTTTGAAATCGCTCATAAATGAAATGTTGTCCTTCATCTGGTCGAGATTGCTCATTCCCGACAGCACCATCGCAACGTTTTTCGGCGACGCCGCAAAACGTATCGCAAGCTCCGCCGCACCGATATTCGCTTCGGCGAGCAGCTTCTTTGCTTCGTCGGGGATGTTTATGAGGTTGCCGCCTTTAACCGGCTCCATTATAATGATCGGCTTGTCGTGCTTTAAGCATACCTCGTAACACTTGCGCGACTCAATGGCGGGATCATCATAGTCAAGGTAATTGAACTGTATCTGCACGACCTCAATATCGTGGTATTCGGTCAGAATTTTGTCGAGGATATCGGCGGTGTCGTGGAACGAAAGTCCGACGTGGCGCACCAGCCCCTCTTTTTTCATTTCAAACGCCGTTTCGTATGCACGGCATTTTTTGAATTTCTCGTACACGTCCCTGTTCTGCGCGTGCATGAGATAAAAGTCGAAGTAGTCGACGCCGCATATTTCGAGCTGTTTTTTTGTCAGCGGGCGTATCTCTTCTTCGGAATTGAAGAAATGACCTGTCAGTTTGTCTGTCAGGAGGTATTTATCGCGCGGGTAGCGCGACGTCAGCGCCGCTTTGACGGCGGCCTCGCTCCGCTTGCCGAGATAGCCGTGCGCCGTGTCAAAATAATTGAATCCGCCCGAGATAAAGAGGTCGACCATCCTTTTCGTTTCTTCGATATCGATTTCGCCGTCGGGGCGCATAGGCAGGCGCATACATCCGAAACCGAAATTCTTTTTTATCTCTCCGAAATACTTGTTCATAAAAATCCTCCGACGTTTTTTTCATTTTAATTTTACCATATTTTGATGGAATATGCAACACTTTTTTCCGTTTTTTTCCTTGACATTGCGAGCGGCGTGAGTATAATTAAAGATACAAATATTTTATCAAGGAGAAATTATTATGAAAAAAGCTGTTAAGATCATTTCCCTCGCGCTCGTAGTCGTTATCGTCGGCGCAATGCTCGTTTCTTGCGCGAAGATGCTGTCGGGAACGTATTCGAACGGCATCGGAGACGCCACGGTACTCGGCGGCAAATCTTCGTATACATTCAGCGGAAACAAAGTCACATTGACGCTGACTATTTCCGTCATCGCAACATCCACAACGGAATACAAGGGAACATACGAGATAACGAAAGCTGCAGACGGCACAGAGAGCATCAAATTCACATTTGAGGACGACGGCTCGTCTTTCAGCGGCACCTATTCCTTTGAGGAAGGCAAGAACGATACGGGCGCATACATTATGATCGGCGGAAGCAAATACTACAAACAGTAATCAAAACATCATAAAAACGGCGGCGCGTGCCGCCGTTTTTTGTTGACTTGACGCTGAAAACGTGATACAATATATCCAAAAAAAGCAAGCGAGGTATTATATGGAGTATTCGATAATTTTACATACGCCGACGGGCGCGGAGGCGGTCTTTTCTTCCCTCTGCTGCGGCACGGCGAAAAGCGCCGACGGAAATATCGCGGTGACGATGACGCAAAAGAAAATTTCGGTCACCGTCACGCTTTTTGAGCTTACGGCAACGGGCGAAGGCGAGTGCTATTTCTCACTTTGCGGCAAAGGCAACGGCAAATTCACTTCGTTCGACGATTTTGTAAGTGAGGAACACATTTTCCGTCAAAGCCCGCACGATCCCGCGATGTACCGTTTTTCGATGGACGCGTCAGCCGTGCCGATGATCGCCGCCGTCACCGACGGCGGGACCGACATTTTCGTTTCCGATGAGCCGTCTCACTGCGACAACTACACGACTCAGCGCATCGTTCCCGAGTCGCACGAGTTTTATCTTTCGTCCGGCGACCCCGGCGGCGCACCGAACCACAAACTATGGAACTACAATTCCATACCGACAAAGAACGAGCCGTACTATCACGATCTCTCGAAAAAGCCGCACGTCTACCGTTTTCTGAAAGTTTCAAGCGACGCGAAAACGATAAAGCGCATCCGCCGCGACGCGTTCCTTGCGATCGAAAAGACGTGGGGGAGCGGGAGCGACTCGATCTACCGCGCGATGTGCTTTGGCGCGAATTATATGCACATAAGGAAAAACGAGACGGGGACAAGCGACAAATGGGTCGTCGCCGGAATACAGTACGCGAACACGATGTACGACCGCGACGCATTCTGGCAGACGATGATACTCTCCCCCGAGATCGAGCGGCAATGTTATCTCGCGCACACGAAGGATTGGATCAAGCACGCGGAAAACCCGCTGTTCTTCATAATCTGGTCGTACCGCGTTTACCGTAACGGCGGCGAGATCACACGCGATCTGTTCGATTTTGCATTCGGAAAGATGATCGAGGGGCTCGACAAAGTCGGCGACGGGCGATACTGCCCCGACGGCGAGGCGGATGGCTCGTTCCGCAACTGGTTCGACATCTGCTGTTTTGAATACGACGACGCGGACAGTTATTCAGAGGGGCTGTGCCTCTGCGCGCTCCGCGCGGCGCGCGAACTCGGATACGATATCGGCGACAGATACGAAAAGGCAAAAGCGTTCTATATTTCGATGTTTAACGGCAGATTTATGCCGCTGTCGCTGAAAAAGCAGTATCTTGCGGTCGACTATTCGATAGGCGATCTGCTTCATTTTCTGCTCTTTAACGAGAAGATATTACCGGACGAGATCGTTCAAAAAACGTACGCATGGATCGAAGGCAGCGCGGCGAAAACGCCGTACGGCACGAAGGTCGTCGCCGACGTTGACGGCTCGTTTCTGCCAATGGAGGCGTTCGGCGCTTATGGGAAAGTTCATCCCGAAATGGCGCGGCTCGACCTCGGCAGGTACGCAAACGGCGGCTCGTATCACATTTACGAGATGCTGTTCCACATAGCCGCGTTCGTTCACGGCGCTGACGGCGCGCTCGACAATATGATCTGGCGGCTTATGGTCGATCTCGATTTTGACGGCGCGACGCACGAATATATGCACACGATAAAAGGCAATGGCGTCAAGGCAAACCAGGGCTGGAACGCCGCGATCTACGCGATTTGGGAGGAACTGATCCGCCGCGGAGTCGGGGATAAGAGGTTCTTTGATGCCGCGGAGGAGAAACTGAGGGGGATAGAATAGTTTTCCTCTCCCTTGGGAGAGGTGGCTCACAAAGTGAGTCAGAGAGGGGATATAACGGGGCGCAAGGGCGGTAGCTCTCTGTGGCGCTTTACGCCACATCTCCCGCTGAACGCGGGAGAAAGACGGGCGGCAATATGCCGCCTGTTTAAGAATATATATCCAAACAAGCGAATTTCAATCCAAACTATCTATTGTTTCCCATCCGAAAAAACGATAAAATACTTACAGCGGGCGGCGCCGTCTTAATCAAAAAACGGAGGTACAAACAATGATTTCAATCAGCGACAAAATCGCGGAACTCAGAAAAAACAAGAAAATGACACAAGAGGAACTTTCAAATATCGTTGGTGTTTCCGCTCAAACAATATCAAAATGGGAAAACAACCAAACAATGCCGGATATAATGCTTCTTCCGACGCTTGCGAGCGCACTTGACGTAACGGTGAACGATTTGTTTTCAATTGTGTCAAGCGAAGATAATTATGAAAGCATCAGTGCAGATAAAACACCGGAATACGCTTATAAAGAATTGTTTAAGGTTTCTCAACAAGGTCTATGCGACGAAAAGTATATTTCGAAAGAAGACGTTTCAAGAACACTCGGCAGAATACGCGGCTCAGCGCACGGGCAAACAGGTCTCGTTTCGTATGAAAAAGGAGAGATAAGCGGCGGTGTGTATGTAAACTCGGCTATCGGGTTGAGTTTCGTAAAAACAAAGCAGGATGCGCTGACTCTTCTTGATAACGAAAAAACCGCCGAACCTTTAACGATTTTGGCAGACTCAAACGTGCGCCGCGTGTTAAAGTATATGCTGACAAACGGCCATGCGACGGTAACGGCGGCAGTTGTTTCAACCAAATGCAAAATATCAGTAAGCGACGCGGAAAGCGCGCTGAATAAACTGTGTGAGATCAGGATGATTCGCATTCAGCATGTGGATACGGGAGATGAAAAACCGCTTGGCGTCTATCAAATATTTGGGGAATACAAGATGTTTATGGCGATTTTCCCACTGCTTGAACTCGCAAGACTTCTCTCCGACTGGCACGAAAGTTGGGTAGGTTTCAGATGTTAAAAAAATTATGGGCAGCCCTGTGTGGTCGCCCATTTTTCGTTTGTTTTTACTCTATCGTTTTAAGTATCAGCTTCGGCTTTTCGACTTTCTCTTTTGAGAACATCAGCGCGCCGATATATTTTTCTTTCGCGGCGGCGAATTTCGATTCGTCGGATGCAAAAAGCGTTGCGATGATCTCGCCTTTTGCGACCTTGTCGCCTGTCTTTTTGTAAAGTTTTATGCCTGCCGAAAGGTCGATCGCGTCGCCCTTGCTTATGCGTCCCGCTCCGAGAAGAGATGCGGAAATACCGATATCTTCGGTGTTCATGTGGGCGATATACCCGTCATTTTCGGCGAGGACGTCACAAGAAAATTTCGCCTGCGGGAGCTTTGACGTGTCGTCGAGCGCCGTCGCGTCGCCACCCTGCGCCGCGATCCATTCTTTCATTTTTTCAAACGACTTTCCGCTGTCGATAGCATCTTTTACGAGCGAGCGCGCGTCACTTAGCGGTATTTTTTTGAACATCGAAACGATGTTCGCCGAAAGCTCGACGCAAATGTCGTAAATGTCGCCTCTCCGCTTCCCCGTCAGCACATCGACCGCCTCGATCACTTCGAGCGAATTGCCGACGGCGTATCCGAGCGGCAGATCCATATTCGTCACGAGCGCGCGGACGTTTCTGCCCTCGGCGCGTCCCGCGTCGATCATCGTTTTTGCAAGAAGCTCCGCATCCTCGACCGTTTTCATGAACGCGCCGCTGCCGCATTTGACGTCGAGCACTATCGAGTGCGCGCCCGCCGCGAGCTTTTTGCTCATTACCGACGACGCGATCAGCGGCACGGAATCGACCGTCGCCGTCACATCGCGGAGTGCGTAGAGTTTCTTATCCGCGGGCGCGAGATTCGCGCTCTGCCCCACAAGACAAACTCCGACGTGACGCACCGTGTCGATAAATTCGTCGTGCGAGAGCGTCACCGTAAAGCCGGGGATTGATTCGAGCTTATCTATCGTGCCGCCTGTGTGGCCGAGACCGCGCCCCGACATTTTTGCCATTTTGCCGCCGAGCGAGGCGACGGTCGGAGCGATAATGAGCGAGGTTTTGTCGCCCACGCCGCCCGTCGAATGCTTGTCGACGGAAAGCTCGCCGAACATCGAAAGGTCAACTGTGTCGCCCGAGTGCATCATCGCGCTTGTGAGGCACGCCGTTTCGGCGGCGTTCATCCCGTTGCAGCAGACTGCCATCGTCAGCGCCGACGCCTGATAATCGGGGATCTCGCCGCGCGTGTAACCGCCGACGAAAAATTCGATCTCATCAGCCGAAAGTGCTTCTCCCATGCGCTTTTTGTGGATTATATCGTACATTCTCATGGTCATTTCTCCAAATCGTTTTTTGTGAACGAAAGCGGCAGTATCTCATTTAGCGCATACGCTTTCGTTTCTTTCTCGTCGCCGAGGATCACTTTGAGATCACCGCCGCAGAACTCCGCCATCACCTGACGGCAAACGCCGCATGGCGGGCAGAACGCGCCCTTTTCGCCATGCTTTCCGCCGACGACGGCGATAGCTTCAAAATCGCGCCTCCCTGCGTGAACGGCGGAAAAGATCGCGACGCGCTCGGCGCAGATCGATGGGGAGAATGCCGCGTTTTCGACGTTCGCTCCCGTAAAAACCGTTCCGTCACTGCAGAGCAGCGCCGCGCCGACAGCAAAATCCGAATACGGCGAATACGATTTTTCTCTCGCTTTTTCCGCCATCATAAAAAGTTCTCTGTCCGTCATTTTATCACCTCGTCATAGTAGCTCTTTCCGAACGTTTCGTATTTCACGCCGAGCATATCGGCGACCGTCGCCGCAATGTCGGCAAAGCTTTGTCGCACACCGAGATTTACGGGTTTTATACGATCGCCGATGAGTATCATCGGCGTGTATTCGCGCGTGTGATCCGTTGCCTCGTCGCCGGGATCGCAGCCGTGGTCGGCGGTGATGATAAGCGCGTCGTCGGGGCGCATTTTCGATGTGAAACTCGGCAGCCAAGCGTCGAACTCGGCGAGCGCTTTCGCGTAGCCGTCGACGTCGTTTCTGTGACCGTACAGCATATCGAAATCGACGAGATTAGTAAAGCAGAGCCCGTGAAAATCCTCGTCGGCAAGCGCAAGCGTCGCCGCCATTCCCTCGCCGTTGTTATGCGATACGACAGCGCGCGTCACTCCGCGCGCGGCAAAGATGTCGCTTATTTTTCCGACAGAGATGACGTCGAGTCCCGCATCGGAGATCGCGTCGAGCACCGTGCGTCCCGTCGGCTCAAGGGAGAAGTCGCGGCGGTTCCCCGTGCGTGTATAGTTCCCGCTTTTGCCCGTAAAGGGGCGTGCGATGACGCGCCCGACGGCGTATTTCCCCGTCATTATTTTCCGCGTTTTGCGGCAGATATCGTAAAGCTCGTCGAGAGGTACGACGTCCTCATGCGCCGCGATCTGAAAAACACTGTCGGCGCTCGTGTAGACGATGAGCGCGCCCGTTCTGACGTGCTCGTCGCCGTAGTCCTTGATGACCTCCGTGCCCGAATACGGCTTGTTGCAGAGCGCGCCGCGCCCCGTGACCTTTTCAAACTCGTCGATTATCTCGTCCGGAAATCCGTTCGGAAACGTCGGCATCGGAGTCGGCGAATAAACGCCAGCGATCTCCCAATGACCGATAGTCGTATCCTTTCCCGCCGACGCTTCACGCATTTTGGCGACTGCGGCGGTGTGCTCCGAAGGCGCGCCGAGAAAATCGAGTCCTTCGATACTCGCAAGCCCCGCGCGGCGAAGGTTGTCTATCTTGAAATACGGCGAGCGCGATATCGAGCGCATGGTATGCGCGCCTTTGTCGCCGAAATCAGCCGCGTCGGGCGCTTCGCCCACGCCGACGCTGTCGAGAACTATGATAAATACTCTTTTCATTTTCCGCCCTCTTTTACTTTTTCTGATATCATTTTACCACCGAATGATTTTTTTTACAATACCCATTTTTCAAGGTGTGCAAAATATTGACAAAGCACGCTTTTTATGATAATATCATTTTGTAAAATTATATATTTTCGGAGGCGAATCATGTCAACTAACGGAATGGTAAATTCAAATCTCTTCACTATGGCGAAACCGAACGAAACGGTGGACGAGTCCATCTACAAAACGGCGGCGTGCATCACTCGCTATCCAGAGCCGGTGCTGACGCATAACGACGTGCCGTATCGCTCGGCGCTGACGTTCAACGCGGGCGTGCTGAAAAAGGACGGCAAATACATCATGATCTTCCGCAATGACGTCGGCGATTTCGACCGCCAAATACTCGACGGAAAGACAAACCTCGGTCTTGCATACTCGGACGACGGGATCCACTTCAAAGTAGAGCCCGAACCTTGCTTTGAGATGCGCGACGACGAAATACGCCGCGTTTACGATCCGCGTCTGTCTTTCATTGACGGCGAGTACGTTATCTGCTTTGCGGTCGACACGCGCCACGGCGTGTGCGGCGGCATCGCCACATCTAAAGACCTCAAAAAGTTCGACGTGAAGTCGATTTCCGTTCCCGAAAACAGAAACATGGTGCTCTTCCCCGAAAAAGTGAACGGCAAATACGTTCGCCTCGAACGCCCGATGCCCGTTTACTCGCGCGACGGCAACTATTTCGATATATGGATATCCGACTCGCCCGACCTCGTTTATTGGGGAAACTCGAAGCTCGTCATGGGCACGGAGGACGTGCCGTTCTGCAACGACAAGATCGGACCCGGTGCGCCGCCGATAAAGACGGACAAGGGGTGGCTTATGATCTTCCACTCCGTCGACGTCGACCCGACGCGCGGCAAGAACGGCTGGGAAAAATACTGGCGCAAGAGATACGTCATCGGCATCGCTTTGCTCGACCTTAACGATCCGTCGAAGGTGATCGGCATGTCGAAAAAGCCGCTGATCGTTCCCGAGGGAAAAATGGAAACGGTCGACGGTTACCGCGCGAACGCGCTTTTCCCGTGCGGGATGCTTCTCGAAGAGGACAACACCGTCCGCATTTATTACAGCGCGGGCGACGCGGTCGTCCGTCTTGCGACAGCCCCGCTCGACGAGCTGCTCGCGCTCTGTACGGAACCGAGGAAATAAAATATGAAAACGGTTTCATCGTGGAATTTTACTCCGTACACGCCGCTCGACAGACCGGAGCGGGCGCAAAATCCCTATATCTGCCGCCTTCAACCGAGGGCAACCGGAGTTTACCTTGATTTTATAGACAACGGGGCGCCGAACGCGCACCACACGCTCTGTTACAGACGGCGCGGCAAGGGCGAATATATCTCCGTTCCGCTCGAAAACGCGCACAGCGCCTCTCTTGACATTCTCGACGCGGAGCAGGACTACGAGTTTTATATCGAGCGCGAGGGCGGTGCGAAGAGCGAAACACGCCTTTTCCGCACGGGCAGCGTTCACGGCGATATCGTGAATTATCTCCACCCCGAAGACGACGTTTATTATTTTTCGGGAAGATATCTCTGCTCGCCGTGCCTGTGTCGGCTCCCGAGCGGGCGGCTGTTGTCGTCGATGGACGTGTTTGAGGCAAACAACGCGCAGAATCTGACGCTGATTTTTTATTCCGACGACAACGGCGCAAGCTGGCATTATCTGACGGAGCTGTTCCCGTGCTTCTGGGGGCAGATGTTTGTCGAGGGCGGGCGGCTTTATATGCTCGGCGTGTCGAACGAATACGGCGACTTGCTGATCGGCGCGTCGGACGACGAGGGCAAAACATGGTCGCTTCCGACGGTGCTTTTCCGGGGCGCCGCCAACCCAACTCGGCGCGGACTCCACCGAGCGCCGATGAAGATACACAAGTCGCACGGGCGGCTCTGGACCGACGTCGAATTCGGCGCGTGGGCGGAAAAGGAAATGAACAACGCGGTTTTGTCCGCGCCCGCGGGACTTTCCGACTACACCGATCCGTCGGCGTGGGTCATGACGGATTTCTGGCGGCATCGGGATTTTGCCGCAACGGCGAAAGCGGGCGAAACCGTCGAAAACTGCCTCGGCGGTATCGAGGGCAACGTCATAACAGCCCCCGACGGCACGATATTTAATTTCCTCCGCTACGCCACAAGGAAATGTCTGCTGCTCCGCGTTTTCCCCGACGAGCCGGAAAGAAAACCCGAATACGCGCGGCTCGTCGACGTTGACATCACCGCGTCGAAATTCGATATTCTCTACGACGAAAAATCAAAGTATTACTACATGATCGCCAGCCGCGCGCTCAACGAGCCGAAAACGGTGCGAAACCTGCTGTCGTTGTTCCGTTCGCCCGACCTTGTGCATTGGTCGCTCGTGACGGACATAATCGACGAAAGGTACTCCGACCCGCAGGTAGTCGGACTGCAATATGTTTCGATGCTTTTCGACGGCGACGATATTATTTTCCTCTGCCGCACGTCATACGGCAAACCGCACAATTTCCACGACTCGAATTATCAGACGTTCCACAGGATAAAGAATTTCAGAGACTTATAAGAGGTGAAAATGGATAAACTCGAAGAACTGATTTCCCGATATCCCGCTCTTTCCGTTTGCAAAAGCGACATCAGGTCGGCGCTCGAAGCGCTCGTTTCGTCTGTCCGCGCGGGCGGAACGATACTTCTCTGCGGCAACGGCGGCTCGGCGGCAGACTGCGAGCATATCGCGGGGGAACTGCTTAAGGGCTTCCTCTCGCGCCGCAAAATGTCGGACTGTACGGCGGCAAAATTCCGCTCGGCGCTCGGCGACGGCGCGAGTGAATACGTCGAGAAACTGCAAGGCGGCATACCCGCCGTCTCTCTGCCCTCGCAGGCGGGAGTGCTGACAGCTTACTCAAACGACGTAGATGCGGAATTTATGTACGCGCAGCTCGTCTATGCATACGCGAAAGAAAACGACGTACTCGTCACGATCTCGACGTCAGGCAATTCGCACAATTGCGTCCGCGCCGCAGAAACGGCGAAGGCGCTCGGAATAAAGACCGTCGCGCTGACGGGCGCGAACGAAAGCCGCCTGTCGCAGATATGCGACGTTACGGTGCGCGTACCCGAAACGGAAACGTTCAAAGTGCAGGAATACCACCTTCCAGTTTATCACTGTTTGTGCGCGGCGATGGAGGAGGAATTATTCAAATGAAGATTGATTTCAAAAAGCGCGACCGCGTTTGCTTCCTCGGCGACAGCATAACGGCGCACGGATTCTGGATCGCCGAAGTCGCCGAATATTTTCTGCAAAATTATCCCGAACTTGAAATAAGGTTTTTCAACTGCGGAATCTCCGGCACGACGGCGCGCGAGGCGGAGCTGAAAAATCGCCTCTACGTTGACTTTTTCAACTATTTTCCTAAATACGCCGTCATTATGTTCGGCATGAACGACATGGCGCATTGGTTATACGATCCCGCACGCGAAACGCCGGAGCGCGTAGCCGCGCGTGAGGCGCGTGCCGCGGAATTTCCGTCGTCTATACGCCGTCTTGTCGCGGCTTGCCGCGAGCGCGACGTTGATCCGATTCTTTGCACGCCGACGCCGTACGACGATTACGGAGATAACGCCGAGAAGTCGTGGGGATTTGATAAGGTGCTCGAAAAAGCGGCAAACGAGGTGCGGAAAATCGCCGAGGAAGAAGGGATTTTGCTCGTTGACATGAGGCAGATTCTGATCGACCGCATGTATGAAAAGCCCATCCGCGACGACAGAGCGCACCCGAACAAGTACGGCCATCACCTGATGGCGGAAAAATTCCTTTACGACATCGGTGCAAAGGAGGCGATAGAACCCGAAAAAGACTGCGTCGTTTCGTACAAAAACCTGCAGCGTTTTGAGATCGAGGACATCGTCCGCGACATCATGTTCGTCGAGTTCAACTATATGGGCTGGCAGTACGCGAAGTCGTTTTCGCTTCCCTACCGCAAGGCGCTGCTCAACAAGCGCATGGAAACCGAAACGCGCGACATGAACTCGGTTTTCAAAAACTATATGGCTTACGCCGACGTTTTGCCCGAGCTTCAGGGAGAACTTTTGAAACGAACGATAGAGATGTACAAATAAACCACGGGTTTATTGACATTTGCCGGATATTCATTTATAATATAGCCATCGCGAAAGCGAAAAATAAAACGAAAGGAGGCGGTCTGATGTTCATTCATTCGTTCGGACGTTTGCGCCGCCTCGGTATTATCGGATAATACCGAAAAAGG
The DNA here is from genome assembly GCA_017542695.1 of Clostridia bacterium. Next base: position 11,010 of record JAFXWT010000380.1, on the reverse strand, counting down.
CTCTCCGTCCGTAAATCGAGCGGCGGTGCGAAAAAACCGCACCGCCGAAAACTTTTTTAAGGAGAGCGTATTTGAACGTTAACATTTTGCTTGGGCAAAATATCGCGCGGCTTCGCGCCGAAAGCGGTATTTCGCAAAACGCGCTCGCCGTAACGCTCGGGGTATCGCCGCAGGCGGTATCGAAATGGGAACGCGGGATATGCTGTCCCGATATTTCACAGCTTCCGCGCATCGCAAAAGTATTCGGCACGAGCATCGACGAGCTTTTCAGTGAAAAATAGCGAAACCCCTCTCGCCGCGGCGGGAGGGGTTATCGTTTTACCCGTAAATTTCAATGTCCGTGACGATACATTCGCCGTCTTTTCCCGTTATTTCAAGCGTGAATTTCGGCGCGCGCATCGGCGGTATGCGGATTATGCGCTTATGTCCTATCGTTTCGCCGACGTAAACGCACACCTTTTTGTCAGAGATCGGTCTTCTCGACGGAATATGCGCCCACAGTTTGAAACCGCGCGAGCCGACTCCCGCCGTTATATCCTCTTTGATCACGACCGCGCGGGCGAGCGGGATAAAATCCGTGTCTCCGATCAGCGTGTTCAGAGTATAATCGGAATATTCGACGGTGTACGTGTCTCCGTCTTTTTTTATTTTTTCATAAGGAAGCGGATGCGCGTAGCGGCGGTCAAGCTCGCCTTTCATCTGGCGCAGACGTGCGACGTCGGAGTCGGGCAAGAGCCCGCGTTCGTCAGGACCGATGTTGAGAAGCAGATTTGCGCCGCGACCGACGGAAAGCTCATACATAGCGCACAGCTCGTCGACTGATTTCAGCGAATACAGATCGAGATCGTAAAACCAATGCCCGCGGATGCGGCAGTCGCATTCAAGCGGCTGATAGACCGTCTTTTTCTCGCCGAGGACGTTCGTTTTTATGATGCCCGTGTTGTCCTCGGGCGCGTAGCCGTCCTCGTTGCCGACCCACGACACGTCGGGATCCCACATTCCGAAAATGATGATGTCGGGCTGAAGAGATCGTATCACGCTTATGATGCGTTTTTGATCGTATTTATGGTCACCCGAGCCGCACCCGTCAAACCACAGATAGTCGATCTTGCCGTAATTTGTAAGCAGTTCGGATATCTGATTTATGAAATAATCGTCATATTGTTCCTCTTTGTCAAACGTCACCGCCGTCGCGCCCCACTGCGCCGGCGAGTAATAAAGTCCGACGGCGACGCCTTCCGCGCGGCAAGCGTCGGTGAATTCGCGCACGACGTCGCCTCGTCCGTCGCGCCACGGCGACGCGGCAACGGAATATTCGGTGTACTTTGACGGCCAGAGCGCAAATCCGTCGTGATGTTTCGTCGTCATGACTGCGTATTTCGCGCCCGCGGCTTTCACCTCGCGCACCCACTGACGACAGTCGAGGTGCGTCGGATAAAACGACTTCGCTTTCATTTCCCTGCCGTCCCAGTCGACGTGACCGTGATTAAATGTGCGTATGCCGAAGTGGAAGAACGCGCCGAACTCCCACGACATGAATTTCAGTTGTTTTTCTGTCGGTGCTATTTTCATTTTGCCCTCCTCATGATACCATTATTGCGGATATTTTTACGTTCGCGCCGTCAGCGCGCGCGTCGTTTTCGCCCGTCACGACGATCTCAAGCGTGTGCTCGCCCTCGGTGAGCATATTATCGAAAACAACGTAGTTGACTCTGTCGAAACGGAGAGCGTACTCGTCCCAAAGCCGCTTCGCTATAAATTCGCCGCCGTCGATGCGCCATTTTATATCGCCCGAGTCGTGCGCGGTGAGATAGATCACTCCAACCGTTGTTCCAATGAATCTCACTTTGATATACTGCCCGGCGCGGTTTGCGAAAAGGTAGCCGTGGCCTCGCTTTCCGCTCTCTCCGACGAAATCCTCGTCGACGTAATCGAAATCGGTGTCCGTGATCTCGTTTACGTTTATCAACCGTGCTTTCTCGTATTTTTCGTGTCTCACGGAGAGCGGGAGCGTCAGCTCGCGGGCGAGAAATCTTATCGCCGCCGCCGCGAGCAGCGTGTGTCCAAGGTCATTCGGGTGGACGCTGTCCTTCGTGTACGTCATATAGTCGCCCTCGCCCGAGCGGACACGGGTGTTTATCTCCTCGCCTATATCGACAAGCGGAAGTCCGTAATGATCGGCAAGTACGTGATACGAAACGTAACTGTCGCTGTATTCGCCGCAAATCTGCTTTTCAAATATCGCTTTCGTGCACGTCATAACGAGCACGATATCCGTTTTCGGCGAATTTTTCAGCACGCGGCGGATGATCGCCTCCTCGTATTCCTCGCACCCGCAAAACGCCGTGTCGTTGGTCGCAAATTCGATAAAAAGAAGATCGGGCGAGTACCGCAGAACGTCCTCGTCCATGCGAAAAATGCCGATATCCGATCCGGTGCCGCCTATCGTCGCGTTTACCTCGACGATTTCCGATTCGGGGTACGTCGTGCGGAGCCAATTAGTCGTATGACTGCGCCAGCCCTTCGTTTTTTTATCCGTCGAGCCCGCACCCTCGGTTATCGAGCCGCCGAAATACGCGACCGTCAGTTTTTCGCCCGCGCTAAGCTTTGAATATGTGTTTTTCAGCATAAAACTCCTCCGTGAGTAGTTATCCGAATTCATTTTACCACTGCCCGAAAATAAAGTCAAGAAAATAATCCTTCTATGTTGATTTTCACTTTTCCATGTGGTAAAATGAAGAAAAAACAAGCGGAGGACAATATGCTCTACCCGAAAAGCAAATCGGAAAAGCTCGATCTTGAGCTTTTCAAAAACCCGACGAGCGAATACCGCGCCGCGCCGTTCTGGGCGTGGAACTGCGACATGACGCCGGAGCTGCTCGTGAAAGAAATCGAATATATGAAAGAAATGGGATTCGGCGGATTCCATATGCACCCGCGCGTCGGGTTGGCAACGCCGTACCTCTCCGACGCTTTCATGGACCTTGTCAAAACGTGCGTAGACAAGGCAAAAAGTGAAAAAATGCGCGCGTACCTCTACGACGAGGACAAGTGGCCGTCGGGCTTTGCGGGTGGGCTTAACACCAAAGACAACGTCGAGTTCCGTCAGAAACACCTGACGCTCACACGCATACCGTACGACGACGGAACGCTGACCGTCGACGAGGATATAAAAAATTCGACAAAAAACCTGCCGAATACGAAATATTACCTGCTCGCGTGCTTCGACATCGAGCTTGACGAGGACGGTTACATCAAGTTGTACAAGCGCGTTGATATTTCCGAAAAGGCGCGCGGCTTCAAGCTTTTCGCGTATGTAGAATACATGGCGCCGTGCGACTGGTGCAACGGCGGCGCATATGCAGACACGATGTGGCGGCCGGCGATCGAGAACTTTATAAAGATCACTCACGAGCGCTACAAAAACGCCGTTGGAGGCGATTTCGGAAAGTCTGTGCCGTCAATATTTGCCGACGAGCCGCAGATGGCTAGCAAGACGTATCTCACTTCGCCGTCCGATCTCACGCCCGTCATAATGCCGTACACAAACGACTTTGACGACACATTCAGAGCCGCGTACGGCTTTTCAATCGTTGACAAGCTCCCCGAACTCATGTATGAGCTCCCGAACGGCGAAATGTCGCGTGCGCGCTACTGTTTTCACGATCACGCGGCGGAGCGATTCGCGTCGGCTTTTGCCGATACGATAGGCGATTGGTGCGTCAAAAACGGCATTGACTTCACGTGTCACATGATGATGGAGCCGGCGCTCTGGACGCAGACGATCGCAACGGGCGAAACGATGCGCTCATATCGCTCGCTGACGATCCCCGGAATCGACATGCTCGCCGACCACCACGAGCTCTCGACGGCGAAACAGTGTCAGAGCGCCGTGCGGCAGTACGGACGCGAAGGCATGATGAGCGAGCTATACGGCGTGACGAACTGGTATTTCGATTTCAAAGGTCACAAACAGCAGGGCGACTGGCAGGCCGCTTTCGGCGTGACGCTTCGCGTGCCGCATCTGTTCTGGGTATCAATGCGCGGCGAAGCAAAGCGCGATTACCCCGCGTCGATCGGCTATCAATCGCCGTGGTTTAAGGAATACGGCTACATCGAGGATCATTTCGCGCGGGTCAACACCGTCATGACGCGCGGCAAGCCCGTCGTCAATATCGGCGTTATACATCCGCTCGAATCTTATTGGCTCCGTTTCGGACCGCTCAGTCAGACTATGAACGAGCGGAACGAACTGCAGAGAAAGTTCTACGAGCTGATAAACTGGCTCGTGTTCTCATCTCAGGATTTCGATCTCATTTCCGAGTCGCTTCTGCCGTCGCTTTACGACGGCGACGGTGAAAAATTCACCGTCGGCAAAGAGCACTACGACGTTGTGATCGTTCCGAATATGATAACGATCAGAAAAACGACGCTCGACGCGCTGACGCACTTTGCGCGCCGCGGCGGAAAAGTCGTTTTCCTCGGCGAGACGCCGACTTTCGTCGACGCGGAGCCGTCCGACGAGGTGAGAAAACATATAGATATATTCAAATATCTCGATTGGAACAAAAAAGACTTATTCAACATCATCAATGAATATCGCGAAGTCTTGCTCGCTGATATGCGCGGCGAATACGCGCAAAATCTCGTGTATAATCTCCGTGAGGACGGCGACGTGCGCCATCTGTTCGTCGCGCACGTGACAGAACCGAAGGACTACGACGTTTCGCCGATCGAGGAATACAATATCACGATCTCGGGCGAGTGGGCGCTGACGCTTCTCGACACGATGACAGGCGAGACGAAGCCGCTTGCCGCATCGTATGAAAACGGAAACACGACGTTTTATTGGATATGCGGCAGATGCGACTCGATCCTTATCGAAATGGCGCCCGGAAAGCGCGAGTACGGATACAAATTCGCGCCGAAAAAGTACGTCAAAGAGGAATTTCTCGCGCCGTCGGCCGATTATTCCCTTTCCGAGCCGAACGTGCTCCTGCTCGATATGCCCGCCTATTCCATCGGCGGAAGATCGTACCCGTCGACGTACGTTCTCACCGCGGGGACTGATATTTTCTCGACGCTCGGCATCGTTCGCAGCAAGCAGCAGCCGTGGGTAACGCCGCCAGACAGAACGGTCAAAGGCACGGCGACGCTCGTATATGAGATCGACTCGGAGATCGAGTGTGCGGCGCAGCTCGGACTTGAATCCGTCGAGCTTTCGCGCGTGTATCTGAACGGTACGCCCGCGAACATGACGACCGTCGGTCACTACATCGACGAAGAGGCCGTCGCCGTCATCGACCTGCCGAAGATCAAAAAAGGTAAGAACGAACTGAAAATCGAGATCGACTGCTGCGATACGACGCAGATCGAAGCGTGCTATCTGATCGGCGACTTCGGCGTCGACGTAAAAGGCAGAAAAATAACGCTCGTTGAGCGCCAAAAAGAGCTATACTTTGACAACATCACAAAGCAGACGTTCCCATTCTACGGCGGAAACATCACGTACCGCTTCGAGTACGAGGGCGGCGGCAAAAAGACGCTTGAGATCAGACGTTTCGTAGGCACGGCGATATCGGCGACCGTCGACGGAAAGAGGGTACCCGGTATGCTTGCATTCCCGCCGAATCGCCTTTATCTCGGCGAGCTTGACGACGGCAAGCACGTGATCGAACTGACGCTTTACGGAAACAGGATGAACACGCTCGGACAGCTCCACAACACGATACTCAAGCCGTCGTATACAGACCCCGGAATGTGGCGCCCGAAGGGCAGATTCTTCACGCCCGAATATATGCTCCGTGAACACGGGATACTGACGACTCCCGTGATACTGACGGAAGAATAAAACAAAAAAGCGCTTGCCTCGGCAAGCGCTGTTTTGTTTGTTTTTTATGTTGTTAAAACATCATCCCTTACAGGCAAATTCTTGACGTCAATATGAATTCCCGGAGTATAGTTCTCGCTATATCCTCTATATGCTTGGGAAATATTGTCGTCCTCTTCATTGTATTTATAAACATATAGCGAAGTTATGCCGACATTATTGCTTTCAAATGTATTTATTTGATTATACAAAATGGAAAACCTGAATATTCCGCTCTCCGTTGTAATATCAAATGAAAAGTCATACTCCAATAGTTTTTTTCCCTTGCTTATTGTTTTTCTTGTCCCTGATCCAAATTCTTTTTTCGAAATTAACCCTTTTTCATAATACTCAAAAAAAAGATTCACATCACTGTCAAAATCTTCAGATTCTTCAATTACTTTTTCTGAAAATAATGCTTTGAATCCCTCCTTGTCCTCTTTTTCGATCGTATCCAAAAAAAACGACATAAAATCATCTTGTTTTGGCGAATCGGTATCGATCAATCTATGCGAACAAGAACTCACAACAAAAACAGCCGCCAAAAGTAAACATATCAAAGCAATGGTCTTTTTCATATAAAGCCTCCTACTCAATATCGCAGATGAAGACTCCCTCTTCGCCGTCCGTGTCGTTAAGACACACTTTGATCTGCTCGTTTTTCGACGTGGGCACGTTTTTGCCGACGTAATCGGGACGGATGGGCAGTTCCCTATGTCCCCTGTCAACCAGCACGGCAAGTTGGATCGCTTTCGGGCGGGCGTACTCAAACACCGACTCGATCGCGGCGCGCACAGTGCGCCCCGTGTAAAGCACGTCGTCGACGAGGATAACCGTTTTGTCTGTGATGTCGCACGGAAAGTGGCAGTCTCCCGCCATGATCTTTTTCTTTTCCGCGGACATATCGTCGCGGTGGAGCGTGATATCGAGCGAGCCGAGCGGAACGTCCTTCCCCTCAAACTGTCCGATATTGTCGCGCAGTATCTTTGCAAGAGGTATGCCGCGGCTCTTTATGCCGAGGATGCAGATGTCCTCAACGCCGCCGTTGCGCTCGATTATCTCGTGCGTGATGCGTATCATCGCGCGGCGGAGCGCCATCCCGTCGAGTATTTGCGCTTTGTATTTCATTCTATCACCTCCGATACGTTAAGTTTACCATATCCCGTGCGCTTTGTCAAGTAAGTATCAGAACAGCCCCGTTATCCTGCCGTTTTCGTCGACGTCGATATTCAGCGCCGCGGGCGTTTTCGGCAGTCCCGGCATCGTCATGATATCGCCCGTCAGAGCGACGATAAAGCCCGCGCCCGCCGATATTTTCACGTTTCTGACCGTAACCGTGAAGTGCTCCGGCGCGCCGAGCTTTTTTGCGTCGTCGGAAAAGCTGTACTGCGTTTTCGCCATACAGACGTGTAGCTTGTCAAAGCCGAGTGACGTGAGTTTTTCGATCTGTTTTTCCGCGTCCGCGGTGTACGTCGCTCCGTCGCCGCCGTAAATCTTTTTGACTATTGCGTCGATCTTATCTTTGATCGGCGTGTCTAGCTCGTATGAAAAAGTAAAATCATTCGGCTCGTCGCACAGGCGCACGACCTCTTTCGCAAGCTCGACGCCGCCCGCGCCGCCGTCCGCCCATACGGTCGAAAGCGCGACGCCGATACCGAGTTCCCTGCATTTTTCGATGACGAGTTCAATTTCCTTGTCCGTGTCAGTCGGGAATCTGTTGACGGCGACGACGCACGGAAGTTTATACACGTTTTTGATGTTAGACACGTGGCGAAGCAGATTCGGTATTCCCTTTTCGAGCGCAGCCGTGTCCTCTTTGGAAAGCTCCGTTTTCGGCGCGCCGCCGTGCATTTTCAGCGCGCGAACAGTCGCCACGACGACGACCGCGTCGGGTTTCAGCCCCGCCGCGCGGCACTTGATGTCAAGGAATTTCTCGGCTCCGAGATCCGCGCCGAATCCCGCCTCCGTCACGGCGTAATCGCCGAGCGCGAGCGCCGTTTTCGTTGCGATGACGGAGTTGCATCCGTGCGCGATGTTGGCAAAAGGTCCGCCGTGAACGAACGCCGGCGTGCCTTCGAGCGTCTGAACAAGGTTGGGCTTTAACGCATCTTTGAGCAACGCCGCCATAGCTCCGACCGCGCCGATGTCGCCCGCGGTCACGGGTTTATCGTCGTACGTATATCCGACCACGATGCGACCGAGGCGCGCTTTGAGGTCGCTTATCGAGTCGGATAGGCAGAACACCGCCATGATCTCGCTGGCGACGGTGATGTCAAATCCGTCTTCGCGCGGCGTACCGTTCGACTTGCCGCCGAGACCGTCGATCACGAAGCGGAGCTGGCGGTCGTTCATATCGACGCACCGCTTCCACGTTATTTTGCGCGGGTCAATACCGAGCGCGTTGCCCTGCTGGATGTGGTTGTCGAGCATCGCGGCAAGAAGATTATTCGCCGCGCCGATGGCGTGGAAGTCGCCCGTAAAGTGCAGATTGATGTCCTCCATCGGCACGACCTGAGCGTATCCGCCGCCCGCCGCGCCGCCTTTGATCCCAAACACGGGACCGAGCGACGGCTCGCGCAGCGCGACTATGACGTTTTTACCGATGCGCTTCAGCCCGTCGGCAAGTCCGATCGTCGTCGTCGTTTTGCCCTCGCCTGCGGGAGTCGGCGTGATCGCCGTCACGAGCACGAGTTTGCCGCGCTTCTTCGGCGCATCCTTCAGATACGAAAGGTCGACTTTCGCCTTGTATCTGCCGTATTGCTCGATGTATTTTTCGTCGACGCCCGCCGCTTTCGCTATCTCGGTTATCGGCTTCATCGGTGTAGATTGCGCTATTTCGATGTCGCTTCTGTAGTTCATGCAGTACCTCTCACTTAAAATATTCCACAGCGGACAAGAACAGCTTCATATCATATTCTCCCGCAACATTTTTGTACAGATCACGTCCGATACGCTCGGAGTGCCCCATTTTGCCGAGCACTCGCCCGTCTGGCGACGTGATGCCCTCGACGGCATAAACCGAGCCGTTGACGTTATAGCGGATATCCCCCGTCGCGTTGCCGTCGAGGTCGACGTACTGCGTTGCGATCTGACCGTTTGCGGCGAGCGTCCTCACCGTCGCATCGTCTGCGTAGAATCTTCCCTCACCGTGCGAAACGGGAACGGTGTATATATCTCCGACGCTCGTCAGCGCAAGCCACGGAGATTTGTTAGACGCGACACGTGTTCTGACGATCCGCGACTGGTGTCGGCCGATCGTGTTGAACGTCAGCGTAGGCGAATTTTCGTCCGCGTCGACGATCTTGCCGTACGGCACGAGTCCGAGCTTTATCAGCGCCTGAAAACCGTTGCAAATGCCGAGCATCAGCCCGTCGCGGCGCTCGAGAAGATCCGTGACGCTTTCTTTTATCGCGTCGCTGCGGAAGAACGCGGTTATGAATTTGCCGCTTCCATCCGGCTCATCACCGCCCGAAAATCCGCCCGGAATAAAGATAATCTCGGATTGTTTGACTTTTTCGGCAAACACCTCGACGCTTCTTTCGATGCCCGACTGCGTCAGATTGTTTATGACGAATATCTCCGGTTCCGCGCCGGCGCCCTCAACCGCTTTCGCGCTGTCATATTCGCAGTTCGTGCCGGGAAAAGCCGGGATGAGCACGCGCGGTCGCACTGACTTGACAGCGGGCGATTTGCGTTCTCCGCACTCGTACGAGAAATTCTCGACTTTGCCGATGTCCGTCTTGATGTTGCACGGGTACACGCCCTCGAGCTTATCCTCGTACGTCTTTTGCAGTTCGCAAAGCGACAGCGCCTCGCTCTTATACGTTATATTTCCGTCGCATGTCACCTTGCCGAGCGTCTTTCCGATCGTCGCGTCGGACGTTTCAACAATGAATGCGCCGTAACTGTATCCGAATATCTCGTCGAGCAAAACATCGGGCGAAAACTCGAATCCGAGCCCGTTGCCGAGACACATTTTGAACACCGCCTCTGCCGCGCCGCCGTATGTCGGCGTATAGCACGACACGGCTTTCCCTGCGCGGATGAGCGACGTCACTTGATCGAAAGTCGCTTTCAGCGACGACGGCACGGGCAGTCCGCGTTTGTCGTATTCGGGTTTTATCAGGACGACGCGGTTCCCCGCCGATTTGAATTCATTTGAGATAATATCGCGTGTTTTCGCCGTCGTCACGGCGAACGAGACAAGCGTCGGCGGCACAGTGAAGCTTTCATAAGTACCGCTCATCGAATCCTTGCCGCCGATCGCGGCGATGCCGAGGTCGAGCTGTGCGCGAAGCGCGCCGAGAAGGGCCGCGAGCGGCTTGCCCCAGCGTTTACCGTCGCGTCCGAGATGCTCAAAATACTCTTGGAAAGTAAGATAAACATCGGAAAATTCCGCTCCTGTCGCAATGAGCTTCGACACACTCTCGACGACGGCGAGATACGCGCTGTGATACTGACTTTGCTCGGCGATGAACGGGTTATACCCCCACGCCATGAGCGAGCAGTCGTCCGTGTGTTTTTTCTCCGTCGATATTTTTTGCACCATCGCCTGAACGGGCGTCTGCTGGTATTTGCCGCCGAAAGGCATCAGCACGCTGCCCGCGCCGATCGTTGAGTCGAACATTTCCGACAGACCGCGCTTAGAGCAGACATTGAGGTCTCCCGCAAGGGCGGCCATTCCCGAGTCAAACGACGCGGGGATTTCTTTTTTATACCCCTCGGCGCGCTTGACGTTCACGTCGATGTGGCGCTCCGCACCGTTGGAGTTCAGGAATTCGCGGCTGATGTCGACGATCTTCTTTCCGTTCCAGATCATTACGAGCCGCGGCTCGCTCGTGACCGTCGCGACGCGCGTTGCGGACAGATTTTCTTTTTCCGCGAGTGCGATGAAAGCGCAGGCGTCTTTTTCTTCGACGACAACCGCCATCCTCTCCTGCGATTCGCTGATGGCGAGCTCTGTTCCGTCAAGTCCGTCGTATTTTTTCGGCACGGCGTTAAGATCTATATAAAGCCCGTCCGCAAGCTCGCCGATGGCGACGGAAACGCCTCCCGCGCCGAAGTCGTTGCACCTCTTTATCATTTTGGAAGTGTCAGCATTTCTGAACAGACGCTGAAGTTTTCTTTCCTCGGGGGCGTTG
>JAFXWT010000379.1 GCA_017542695.1 Clostridia bacterium | reverse complement strand
TCCGTGTGCGCCTTCCGCAACATAGTCCCAGCAGTTGTCGAACGTCTTTGTGCCTGTCGTGTTGAACATAAAGACTTTGTTCAGCGTCTGAAGCGGGAGATAACCCGTGTATTTCGAAGCGTCAACTTTGTTGGCTTCTGCCCATGCCTTCGGAATGAACGTGTCAAGGATGCCTGTCTGTACCATCTTGCTTTCGATCTGGTTACCGTCCTGGATAAGCGTCATGGCGTATGTGCCTGTCGCCTTCTTGGACTCAGCCGTAAGCTGATCGAAGATCTTGTTGTTTTTCGGCTGCTGCCAGTCAAATTCAAGCGTGTAGCTCGGATCTATCGACTGCAGATATTCGATGAAGAGCGGGAGAGCGCTCTTGCCGCGACTGGAGTTGCCCACGCCGTAGAATTTCTTGCCGTTTGACTCTTCGATGGCTTTTTTAGCAAGCTCTTCGAGAGACATCTTCTGCGCTTCCTGAATGATCTTCTGAACGTCGCTCGTGGTTTTTGCGCCGCCGCAGCTTGTCATAATGAACGGAACGATCATCAGAACGGCAATAACAAATGCCAAAAGTTTTTTCATAATGCTTCCTCGCTTTATTAAAATTTTAAGTGTTGTTTTATATAAACGCCGTGAGGCGCTCATACCGATGAAAAACCGTCTTGCAAAGTCAATTTTTTCCTAAATTTTGACGTATTTTATTTTATCATTCAGACAACGGTTTGTCAACACATTTTCGTCATTTTCGTTAAAAACAGAGATTTTATACATAATTATTAGTTATTATTGCACAAAGAGCGCGGATTTTATTCTGTAAAAAAAGTGAACAAGTCCAGTAAAAACGGACATTGAAAAAAGAACCCTCCTATGATACAATGGAAGAAAGTATCATATCGATCAAATCTATCTGCCCGAAACCGGAATGCACACTGCAAAACCAGTATTCAGTCAACCCGGTATGCGTTACGCGCTTGCGGAGGCACTTGTGAATTCACTGATTATTGACGAGAAATTCAATTATCTGGATATTTCCGAACGTCAGTATGTTCTCGAACGTATACTCGATACTGTAAGAGGGTTCATTATGGAAGAGATCGTACTGCTCGAAACGAAACTCGCTTTCCCGAAGAAAGAAATATATCACGTTCAGTTTGCGGTTGATGAGTTCGATATGGTCGTTTACGACCCTACAACTTTGACATGCGGCATTTATGAAATCAAACATAGCCGAGAACTTGTCCCCGAGCAGTATCATCATCTGATCGATGAAGACAAATGCGCCGCCGTTGAACACCGTTTCGGCAGGATCGCAGGTAAATATGTGATCTATCGCGGTGAGCCCGCAGATGCGGCAGGTATCCACTATATGAATGTGGAAGAATACTTGAACGGCATTGTGCGGTGATGTAATTGAAAAAATCAAAAAATACTTTCTTTTGACGCGTTTTTGTGATATAATGTTTTTAACACAAAACCTTGAACTTTTGCTAAAGTTCAATCTATTTGGTGCAATGTTTGGTGCAATGATGTTCAAATATTGAACCAAATCGGTGCAAAACGTTACCAGTATATTATTTGAAAAAGTCGGATAATACCTTAATTTCTCAAAAATTACTCGAAAATAATCGCCAAAATTGGTAAATTTTAGGAGATTGGGGTGGTAGAGGCCGCTGTGAAAGCTCCAGTCACTCAGACCAAAAAAAGTCCGATGAACGCTATGTTTTCGGACTTTTTTGTTTTTCATTTTTTCGGTTATTTGGCGTCAAGTGATAACCAAGCCATTTTTTGATCACTCATGTTCATTTATAAATGCCGGAATTCAAAAAGGGATATCTTTATCGGATATCCCTTTTTTATTGAATTTTGAAAGTCTTTTTCGAGTGCGATCGTTATTGATTGCCTGACGTGAGTGTAAATATTTGCGGTTGTTTCGATGTCCGTGTGACAAAGCCGTTTGCTTATTGTTTTCTCTTTTTGGTTTTGTCGATTATCGCAAGATAGCCGAAACCGACGGCAAGCAGGAGAGCGAGCAGCGCGATTATCCACCACACGCACCCCATAAACGGCAGTTTGTCCGTAAATCCGAACGCGCCCGCGGGGCTGCCCCAGTTTAGAAAGAAATACGGGTAGTTCGCGCCCTCGGAAAACTCCCAGCCGAAAGCGTAGCCGACTCCCGCGTATATTGCGTACGCGAAAGGCGGGAGCACAACGAAAAAGACGTGTCTTTTTTTGATCTCACCGTATATTCCCGTCACAAAGAAATCGGCGACGGCAAAAACGGGAACGACAACGTGAGTCAGCACGTTCTGCGCGTTCCACGCGAACTTGCCCAGAGTCGGCGCGAGAATAAACGTAAACACCGCGCCTGTCAGGGTGATCGAAACGGTGAATACGAGTTTTATGATAAACCAAGCGTTGCCGACGCTCTTATTATGTAAAATGAGCACAAATCCGACCAGCTCAACAAGCGCGACGGCGATATTCGACTGGATCGTAAAGTACATGAATACTCTGCCGCCGCCCATAAATATGTCCTTCGCGGCGACGGCGCTGAGTATAATTCCGACAACAGCCGATATGATGACGACCGCTTTCAAAAAAAGAGAAATGATTTTGCGTTTTTGTGAGATTTCCATATCTGTCCGCTCCCTTTTGTTCATTGACCGCGCTTTCCGGCGCAAAACCCGTGTCGCCCTCGACGACGGGGATTATTTTTGCTCTTTCAAGATTGGTTTTTTCCGGTTGGTGGAGGATCATTTTTGCCGCTCCCCGCCGCCTGTGATGGCAACAGAGCCATGACCTGTACTTGCGACCGGACTATGTCAAGCCGGAGCGGTCAGGCCTTGTTGAACTTCTCCTTCGGCTGTTTGCAGCGCGGACATTTCCAGTCCTCCGGCAAATCTTCAAATGCAACGCCGTCATGCTCCGCAGGATCATACACATATCCGCAGATGGAGCAGACATATTTGCCGCTTGCCTGCTGCGATGTAAAGTCAACCTCCGCGAGCACAGTCGGAACGGGATCGTCCAAGTCCATCACACGCTTTGCTTCCAGATTCTCATAACCCTGCGGGGTATGCGTTCCGCAATATACAGTCGGATGATTGCGAACGAATTCACGAACCCTGTTCTGCGTTTCACGGGCAGCCGCAAGATCATCGTAAACGACAGAGAGCTTATCCTCATAAAGCGCTTCATCCACATAGGTAATATCCCCGTGGATCATATAAAACAGACCGTCAAGCTCCACAATTATGATGCTGTTGCCGTTCGTATGTCCCTTCGCCCTGATGAAATAAATCCCATCCTGAATTTTCTGACTCTCGGGGAAATTGTAATAGGCGCCGTCTGTAAACGTCACGGGAACGATATTCGGGATGCCTTGCAGTTCATCTGCGGAAAGTTCATCTGCATTCACGTAAATCTTTGCTTTCGGGAAAGACTTCAGCTCGCCGGAATGATCGGAATGCCGGTGCGTCAAAAGAATCTTTGTCACCTGCTCCGGCTTATAGCCAAGAGCGGCAAACGCCTCCATATATGTGCATATATCTCTTCCCGTGAATGCGATGCTGTTTTCGTCCGGCGCCTCCTCCGGTGTGCCGGCGGGAATACCCGTATCAACAAGAATAACCTCATCACCGGTGTCGATCAGATAGTTCTGTAAACTTCCGCGGTAGCGGATATTCTTATCGAATTTGTCCGGACCTTCTTCTCCGCCAAATACCATGGGCTGCGTATAAAATCCGTCTTTTCTGAATTTGACTGCTTTAATCTCCATATACGTTGTTCATCCTGTTCTTATATTAAAGCCTTTACAGCGGCTTCCACTTCAGCCATATCTGCCGTCGGCTCAAAGCGAGCGACGACTTTTCCCTCGCGGTCGATGAGGAATTTCGTAAAGTTCCATTTGATATACGCTTTGTCGCCGAATTTCTTGTTGTTCATATCGGCGAATTTTTTCAAAGCCGCATTTTTAAGTCCTTTGCCGAACGACTCAAACGGCTTTTCCGTCGCAAGAAAAGCGAAAAGCGGCTCGGCCGTTTCGCCGTTCACGTCTATCTTTTTGAACTGCGGGAAATCCGCGCCGAATTTCATCGTGCAGAAAGTATGGATCTCCTCTTCGTCGCCGGGCGCCTGATTTGCAAACTGATTGCAGGGGAAATCGAGTATCTCAAATCCCTTGTCTTTCAGCTCCTTATACATCGCCTCAAGCGGTTCGTAGTGAGGAGTGAAGCCGCATCCCGTCGCCGTGTTTACAATGAGGAGCACCTTCCCCGCGTATTCGCCGAGATTTACATCGTTGCCTTTTCTGTCTTTAACCGTGAAATCGTAAACTGTTTTCATTGTTCTGTCTCCTTTTCTTCATTTATAATTTTATATAGTAGACGATATAAAGTGAACGCTTCATCCGCAGTCAGATGAAATTCCTTTGCGATGCATTCGGGAACGCTGATCGCTCTGTTCCGAAGCTTTCTGCCCTCTTCCGTTAGCGTGATAACGAGATTGCGCTCGTCGCCCGTGTCTTTCGTTTTTTCGATATACCCCTTGTCACACAGCTTTTTGAGAAGCGGCGTCACTGTGTTCGATTTAAGGCACAGCGTTTCGCAAAGCAGCTTTTCGTTCGCTTGCCCTTCTTCCCACAGCACCATCATCACGATATACTGCGTGTAAGTCAGATCGAGCGCGTCAAGCAACGGCTTGTATTTCCGTATTATCAGATTTGATGCGGCATAGATCGGAAAACAAAGCTGATTTCTGAGAAGAAGAGCTTTGTATTTGTCGTTCATTTTTATCACCTCGTTAAAATTATATCGCGTGCGATATAATTTGTCAAGAGTTTTTTGAATTTTAATAAAAAAAACCGCCGCGGAGATCCGCGGCAGCGTGTTACCTATGTAAATATCAGACCTCGACGCCGAATTTTTCGAGAAACCTCACGAGTCCCGACGGATATTCGTCGGCGTCGTCAAGTCCGTTGTCGCCCAGACAAACCATTTTGTTTTTACCGTGGTAATCGCTCCCCGCGGTGACAAAAAGCCCGTATTTGTCTGCAAGTCCCAGCATCTCTTTTGTGAGTTTCCGCGTAAATCCGGAATAAAACGCCTCAACGCCGCACAAACCGAACTTCATCAGTCGTTTCAGCCGTTGTTCCATCTCGCTTCCGACGACGAGCTGATCTCCGTCGCCGAAGAACGGGTGCGCGAGCACGGGTATCCCGTTTCCGCCGAGTATATTCTCTATTGCGTCTTCCGGTCTCACGTGAGAGTTTGAAACGTGGAGCTTGTTTATGTAATCGTATATCGCCGTTTTTATACTGTCTGCATATCCGAGTTTTACCATAAGATTTCCGATATGCGGCTTTCCGGGATTGTCAAGAGACATGAGTTTGTCGACCTCGTCCCGCGGAAACGCAAATCCGAATTCCTTATTCAGATAATCGAGCCGCGTCGTCAATTTTTGCATACGAAGCGCGTGTCCTTTTTCAACAAGGCCGTTTATCGACGCGGCGCTCGGATCGTCGAAATACGCAAGGATATGGTAATTACCGAACTCGTCTTCGCAAGAAAATTCCGCGCCGCAGATGAACGCGAGGTCTCCGTTTGAAAGCATTTTGCGAATGATCGTCCCCGCTTTTATCGCGTCGTGATCGGTCACGGAAAAAACGCCGATCCCGCTCTCTTTCACGCGCGCAACGATCTCCTCCGGCGTGTCGCTGCCGTCGGAGACTGTCGAATGCATATGAAGATCGATCTTTTTTTCCGAAATCATGTTTTATCCTCTCGGCGCGACGCCATATGTTATACCGTCTTTTTGAGCATCAGAACGTTTTTACCGTTCTTGTATTCGTAGACGACGTCGTCCATATACTTTTTCGTGATGAAGATGCCGAGTCCGCCGATGCTTCTTTCCTCCGCGGAAAGCGTGACGTCGGGATCCGTTTTCGCCAGCGGATCGTACTGCTTTCCGCCGTCAATAAACGTGATCGAAACCGTAAGCGGATCGCCGCCGACTTCAATGCGGACGGTCGCCTTTCCTTCTTTAGGCGCGTATGCGTAATTTGCGATGTTGACGAATATCTCCTCGACGGCGATATTTATCTGCATCATGATCTTCGGCGAGCAGTCGGACGACGCGAGCTTGTCCTCGACAAAGCACTGCACCTCGGAAAGATTTTCCACCTTTGCCGTGACGTCGAGCTCGTTTCGATCAAAAACAAGCGTGTCTGTCGTTTCGAGCAGTCCGAGCAGTTCCTTTGTCCAATGCTCGATGTTTTCCTTTGATTCACCGCGGCGTATCCCTCGGCGTATCAGGCGGGTGTATCCGATGATGCGCGCCTTGTCCTCCACTTCGCGTATCTTCGTTTCGCAGTTTGTTCCGAGATATCCCGCGAGCGTTTTATGCCAGAACGACTTTGACGTTTCAAAGTCGAATCCCATGAATTCCTTGACGTGATCGTGATCGAGCTCCGAAAATCCGATGAAAGCGTTATACATACTTCCGAGCTCGAATATCGGGTTGCCGACGGAAAGAGTATCCATGTCTATGATCAGCACCTCGTCGCCTTGAAGTTCGAGGTTCTTCGTGTGATAGTCGCCGTGGATCATATGGTCGTCGTGCGGAACGGCTTTGACAAGGGAAAGGAGCTTGTCTCCCGCTTCTTTCGGAAGATAGTCGCGCATGAATTCCGCCCACGAAATGACGGTTTCTTTGAGGTCGGGAAGCTTTCCCGACGGAACGATCGTTCCGTGGATTTTATTCAGCATACAGATGAATTCTTTTACGCACCAGTCCGTCTTTTCCGGCTCTGTGGCAAGGATTTTCGCAAATGATTTTGCGTTCAGCAATTCGAATACCGAACCGTAGCTGTCTCCGACGCGAACAACGTCGTAGGAAATCGCCGTCGGGATGCCGAGAATGAGGGCAAGTTTCGCAACTTCCCTTTCGTGCTTTATGTCTTCGAGCGCGTCGGCGTTTTTGTATACCTTGACCACGTTGTCCTTGTCTATGCGGTAAATGGTGCCGTTAGAGCCGTGACCGATTTCTTCACAGCCCTCGACGGATACTACACGAAACGCCTTTTCGACCGTCATCATCTCCGTAAATCCCGTCATTTCAAGTATATCGTATACGTCGGTGCCGACGTTGATGAGCTTCATATCTGGATTTGATTTCCTGAGTCTCAATATCACACGGAGCCCCGCGCTCGAAATATATAAAAGATCGCCCGCGTCAAGAACGACCTCTTCGCCCGCGTGTCCGCTTAAACGCGCGAGAATGTCCTCCTCGACCTTGGAAGCGTTGGCTGAATCGATCCTGCCGCTGAGTTCAATAATCATTTTCATTCCTCTTTTCGTCTGTATTGTTCGTTATCCGACCTGTCCAAAACCGTATGTCGCCTTTGTCTGCCGTTTTTTATCTGTCATTTGATAAGTGTACCATAAAAATGAAAAATATGCAATCGTTTTTTCTCACCAACCGTATGCGAACACGCCGACGATGCCAGCGAGCAATATCAACATTATCGGCGATATGCCTTTTTTGATGAATTTCCTCGATCCGAAATAAACCGTTCCAAGCGCGCGCGCGATGATTATCGCCGCAATGTCGGTCGGCTCGCCAGAGATGCAGCCGATGCAGTTTTTGGCGAGCATGAACACTCCCGTCGCAAGAATGATCCCGATGACACACGCTTTGAGCGCACCGAGCATTGATTGCACCGCTCCGCTTTTGATGAGATTTTTAAGAAGGCGCGTGAGAATTATGACGATGAGAAACGCGGGAAGGATAACCGAAAGCGTTGCGATCACGGCGCCGATCACTCCTGCTTTTTCGCTGCCGATATACGTCGCCAGATTTACCATGATAGGCCCCGGCGTGCTCTCGCTTATTGCTATCATGTAGGAAAACTTTTCTTCCTCGATCCAGCCATATTCAAGCACGACCTCGCGGATGAGCGGTATCGCGCTGTACGCGCCGCCGAACGAAAAGCATCCGATCTTGAGAAATCCGATCAAAAGTTCGATCAGGATCATTTCTTCGCCTCCTTCCCGAGACGGCGTTTGGCAAAATAAACGATAAGTCCGACGGCGGCGGCCGTCAGCATCATGACTATCGTCGAAACGCTGAACGCGAAGATGTTTATCAGCATCATTATGATAAACGAAAGAATGATGATCGTTATCGGAAGCGGCTCTGTCTTTGTTTTAAGCAGCATTTTGATCGCCGCGTCGACAATGAGTATTCCGACCGCTATCTTTATCCCGCGGAACGCGGAAGCGATCCACTTGATCTCGAGGAAGCGATCAAGAAAGAACGAAATGAGAAGAATTATCAAAAACGACGGAAGTACGACGCCGAACGTCGCCGCAACGGCTCCCGGAATTCCTTTCCTTTTAAGCCCGACATACGTCGCGCAGTTTATGGCTATCGGCCCCGGCGTCGATTCCGCGATGACCGTGATATTCATCATTTCCTCGTGTGTTATCCACTTTTTTTTGCCGACGCAGATGTTCTCGATGAGAGGTATCATTGCGTACCCGCCGCCGAAAGTGAACAGACCGATCTTGGAAAATGTTAAGAACAGTTCAAAAATCAGTTTCATTTTTTCTCCGTATTATTTTGTCGTAATGTGTTATAAGTTTACCATAAAAAAGTGAAATATGCAATTACTAATTATGCTGTATATGTTTTTCCGCCGTAACGGGATAAAATTTACCGCTTTATTTCATAAAGAAATCGTATAGTTTTTTCGGAAAATCGGGAGCCGTGTCGTACACCGCGTGACCGAAGGAAGAATACGTAAGCATCTCGGCGTCGGCGCGATCTTTCAGCGCCGAGGCGATCTCCGCCGCCGCATCCGCGCCGAGCACCTCGTCCGTGTCGTCGCCGACAACGAGAACGGGGCACGCGATGCTGCCGAGCCCGTCCTTTACGTCAAATCCCCTCATCCCTTCGGCGAGAACAATAAACCTGTTAAGTTCATCGTCCGTAACGCTCTTTGCCATTTCGACGAACGCGCTACGATATATATTAAACACCGTCTCAGGATATATCTTTTCGCCGAACGAGAGAAACAGCTCTTCGGTTTTTCCTTCCCTTGCGAGCTTTATCCACCCGTCGATGACGGAAAACCTCGTATCGCCGACGCGGCACGTCGTCGATACGAGCGCGAGCTTTTCGACAAGCTCCGGGTGCTCCGCGGCTATAACCTGCGCGACCATTCCGCCCTGCGACGTGCCGAAAAGGCAGACATTTTCAGGCCCGAGTCTCTTCATCGCGTGCGCGGTGTCGCGCGCGATATCGTAAACCGTGTATCTCGCTGGCAGATCGGAGCGTCTGTCAAACAGATAAACCGTGAAGTCGCTCTCAAATATCTCATACCGTTTTTCTATTGCAGGCGCGGCGGGGATGACGCTCTGCACGCTCAGCCCCGGGATGATGACAAGCGTCTTTTCTCCATTGCCGAACCTGATATATTTCATTTCAAAATCGTCGAAAACGACGCGGTCAACAATATTGCTCATATTGGCTCCTCATTCGGTGCAAATATTCCGCCGTGATTTGCGCGCGGGATAATCACACATCCGATCTTAACGCTTATTTTCCGTTTCTTTTTTTCAAATCATATATGGGCGCTATGCCAAAAATCGTTTTTCCGTTTATTCGTATTTTAACGTCAACGTGACATTTCCGTTTGAGAGCAGATCCGTGATTTCTTTTTTTGAAAGATCGACGTGTCCGAGCCGAGTATATGCCCACGAATTTGAGCCGTAAAAAATAACTATCTGATTCCCCGAATAAAGCATGATGTCTCCATAGTCGGTCGTTGTTTGCTTGTCGTCACGCGGTAAGCTTTTTCCGAGATACCCGACCTGTTCAAACCCTCCGTACATCGACATCTGTACCGAAAGGCCGTTTGCGGCAAGTTCCGCCAACGCATTTACGGAAGCATTGTTTTGCCATTTTACCGGGATTTCTTTTCCGTTAATATAAAGCTTCAATGTTTTTGCGACTTGATGTTCCTCGGTTTTCATTGTTTCACCCATCTCTGTTTCCTTCGTGTCGGTCGTGTTTTCGGCAAATGAAGCGTCTGCCTCTGTCGGCTCTGTTTGTGTGCCCGACGAAGGCGTCGCTGTGTGCGTTTCACTCGCCGCCGTGTTGACAATGCTTGCGGTCACGGTCTCCGCCGGCGACGCGGTCGCGGGCGTTGAGCATCCTGCGACGCATAAACAGAACGCAAGCGATAACAATATACAAAATATTTTTTTCATCGTCATTTTCCGTATTTTTCTCGCATAATAAAATTCGCAGCTGCGAAAATCGAACCCGAATCTGTATTTTTCAGTTAAGTTTTTCATGGTTGTCACTTTCACATAAACGTCAAACGACTTGTCACTTTCGTTTTTTCAAACGAGAACGTGTCGCCCGAGCGGGCAAACCTGATCGGCACTCCGTCGATCTCGACGGTCGACACGCCGCCGCATCCGCCGAGGGTGACGGATGCGAGATCGAGATATCCGCCGATGAGCGTGACATTCGTGACATTTCCTGCTTTTTCATATACTCCGTAACCCGTGCCGACGGAGAAGAAACAGCGGAAATCGCCGCCTGTCACGGGCGAAAATCCGATCGTTTTCTTGGGCAAGTCGAAAGAAAAGCCCGTAAAGATCGGCAGAAGCGCGAAGCTCGCCATCGAGCGTGCGTAATTGCTTCCGCATTCGATCTCGTTATATGGGTTGCGCTTTTTGCCGTCGTAGCGGTCGCGCACGGCGCGGACCACCTTTAACCCGTCGTCGATCTTCCCTTCGGCGACAAGCAATCCCGCGAAAGCATATTCAAATCCCGTCATACATTCCTCACAGTACTGTATCGGAATGATCGGCTTTTTGCTCTCGTCGGGATAGTCGCAAATTATCGTGCCGCTCTCGTCGTTTATCGCAAACACGCGCCACACATTCGCAACGTCGCGCATTTTCGGCTTGAAGTTGTATCTCATCATCGAGCAAAGCGCGGCGCGGCGCTGTCCTTTGTCGAAAATGTCTCCGAGACCGAGGATGTCGGAATGCCACTGCGCGAGCATCTGGTCGATCTCCGAGCCCTCGCCGATCTGGTATTTGATCTGCTTTTTCTCGTCGTTCCAATACTGAGCGGCGCCGTATTTTTCTATATACGATCTGTCGTAAATGTCGGTGTTCTGTATGAAATATTCGCCGTTGAAGAGGCGCTCTTTCGTGTAGTTGTACCCTTTTTCAAAAAGCAACGTGTATTCCCTCGCCGCGTCGGACTCGCCGAGATATTCAGCCATCTCCGCGGCCGCTTTCAGCGCAAGCAGATACAGTCCCTCAAGCCATGAAGAAGGACCGAACAAGTCGGCGTCGAGCGTGTGGTGCTGCTGACCTTCGAGCACGCCGTCACGGTCGCGGTCCCAGCTTTGATAATTCTCCTCGCTCCAAGCGTATGAAAGAATTTTTTTGACGGTCGGAAAGTATTTTTCAAGCCACGCGTCGTCTCCGCTTATCTTCCATTCGCGGTATGTCTTGACGACGGAGAGCATCTGCCCGTCGACGCACTGCGGACGGCGCGGCTCCTTTCTGCCGAGCGGGAGCTTTGTGCGGAAGTTCATCCTGCCGGTGTCGGCGGTGTCGAAAATAAATTCCGTTTCCCTTATCGAGCGTTCGAGGTCGGGAAAAAGGAAGCAGAGCGCGTAGGCGTAGCTCCACACGTGCGTACAAGTTCCCTCACACGAACCATCCTGCTCGTTGACGCCCTCAAATCCGTAGAGCGCGCCGTTTTCGAGGCGCATAACCGTCGCCGAGCGAAGCACGGACAGTGCTGACGAGGCGGCGTCGATCACCGCGCCGTCGAGCGTCGACGAGTGGAGCGCGTCGCAAAACGCCGTCGTTTTTTCAAAGAATGTTTTATAGTTGTCAAGCGTGTAAAAGCACGACGCGGCGGAGTTTTCAAAGCGCGTCGCGTAATAATTTTTCCACATCACGTCGTTTCCGCTTTCGTCGACGTACGGGTCCCAGTAGTTATACCTGTTCGGCACGTTCCACGAAAGGACGAAGCGAAGCGGCTCGCCTGCTTCGACTTTTGCGCCGACGGTGCATACGTCGCGCACTCCCGCCTCGTCGTAGCGGCGAGGGTGAATGTCGCCCGAACAAAGCTCGCGCCAGAACGTCGATACGCCGTCGCGCCCGCCGCCGCGGTACCAGTATTCCTGACAGATTTCTCCCGCACAGTCGACGGCGACGGTCATGTCGCCGTAATCCTTGTCGTTTTCCGTCTTGTCCGACGGGCAAAGATATACCGCCGTGTATTTATCTGTCGAAACGTCCTTGTTCAGCGTGTTCCCGAACGGGTTTTTGACCGAGAAAAATACGGTGTACTCAACGTCGTCACGGGCGCTGTCGATCGAAATATCAAAGCAGGCGACGGGAATACTCGAATTTTCCGAATCGAGAGGGATGAACGGGCTCCACGCCGTCGTCTTTACCGTCGCGGGAAACGTTTCGTCGGAAAAAGTCAGCTCCGCCGTCGGAAAGCGCCCGTCGAAAGTCACGGATGAAAAATGCGGCAGGCCGCACATCGTATCTGCCGACGGACCGTGACCGAATCCCGATCCGCCGTTATATCGACCCGACAGGTCTTTATCTGTGTCGCCTAAGATCACCCGCGCGTCGATCTTTCCATCGGGATATTTCGCGCATATCGCAAAAAACGTCGTGCCTTGGATGCGACTGCCTTTGTTCGGGCGATTGAATATCTCAAAATCGACAAAACCGCCGTTCCCGGCGATACCGATGCACCCCGTACCGACGCCGCCGAGGGGGAACGATATTTCACTTAGATATTCGCCGCTGTATTTCATATTTTTCTCCCACCCAATAATTTACGTTATAAGTGTATCATAAAAAATCAAAATATGCAATATTAACCTTGACATTCGCGTACCTTTTCGGACGGAATAAAGGAAAGAAACTTAATACGGAGCGGATATGAAAATGAAAACGAACGGCGACAAGATGCGGAGCGGGACGACTGCGCCGACACGCACGCCGGCATCGCGTTTTCCGACGCGCCGGACGGCGGTGTACAGAATTGTCAGCTCAAGCTCAAGAAAAAACTAAGACGGAAATATGCTTGTACTTTTCTCAAAAGGTTTCAAGGTGATACATGAGTCTTACAAGTTTTTTTGCGGCATGATACGTCCGTTTTTCCCGGAAAAAACTTGATTTTTTCGGGTAAAAATGATATACTGATATCATGTTGATTAAAAAACATTTGATTTGGAGAGCTATAAATGAACACGAAAAACATGCAGGCGATATGGAAGATCACCGAGGATATGCGCGGCACCGAACAGATCGAAGACGCGCTGTCGAAAGGGCTTGACACCATAGCGGAAACGATCTCATGCGAGGAGGGCTCGGTGTGGCTGGTAAGCGGCGAGGACGGGCGCATCAACGCCGTCGTCAACGTCGGTCAGACGGATATCACCGGTATCAGCATCGCAAAAGGACAGGGAATCGCGGGAAGCGTCGTCGAAAGCGGCGATTCCGTCATCGTGGAGGACACGGCGAAAGACGCGCGCTTTTCTGCAAGCGTTGACGAGGAGACGGGGTTCAAAACAAAGAGTCTCATTTGCGTGCCGCTGAAAAACGAGCATGAGACGCTCGGCTGCATACAGCTCATCAATAAACGCGACTGCGGATTTTTCACGTCCGACGACCTCGAGCTTTGCGAGAACTTCGCGTCGATCATCGCGATAGCGCTTGAAGATCGCGGCGTGTCGCTCATTCCGCAAAAACAGCGCACGCCGATCGTGTCTCTCAAAAACGTCATAAAGGAGTACCCGTCGGGCGACGGAACGATCCGCGTGCTCAAAGGGATAGATCTCGACATATACGAAAACGAGTTCCTCGTCGTACTCGGCGAAAGCGGCTGCGGCAAATCGACGATGCTGAACATCATCGGCGGCATGGACAGTCTGACTGACGGCACGCTCACCGTCGACGGAAAGGATTTTTCTCATCCGACAGAGCAGGAGCTCACCGAATACAGAAGAAATTACATAGGATTCATATTCCAGTCATACAATCTCATGCCGAACCTTTCGGCAAAGGAAAACATCGAATTCATCGCCGAAATAAGCAAGTGCCCGATGCCCGCCGACGAGGCGCTGAACAAGGTCGGGCTTCTTGATCGTGCCAACAACTTCCATTCTCAGATGAGCGGCGGTCAGCAGCAAAGAGTTTCGATCGCGCGCGCCATAGCGAAGCGCCCGCGCCTCATCCTCGCCGACGAACCGACGGCGGCGCTCGACTTCCAGACCGGGCAGGAAGTACTCCAAGTTATTGAAGATATAGTGAAAAATCAAGGCACGACGGTCGTTATGATCACGCACAACGTCGAGATCGCGAAGATGGCGAACAGAGTCATCAAACTCAAAAACGGCAAGATATCGAGCATCCGTACAAACGCGCACCCGATGTCCGCGGCGGAAATATCGTGGTAACGGGTGGCGCAAGATGAAGAAAACTCAGATAAAAGACGCTCTGCGCAATATATGGAAAAAAAAGATATCGTTCATTTCGATATGCTTCATCGTTTTTCTCGGCGTCGGATGCTTTTTGTGGGTCGGATTCGTCAAAGCCGCGTTCGACAGGACGGCAACCGAGTACATGACGGCGCAGAAATACGCCGATCTTGAGCTTGTTTCGTCGCTCGGCATAACCGAAAGCAACCTTGAAAAGATCAACGCCGACGAAAACGTACTCGTTGCCGAGGGCGTTTTGCAGACGACGGGTAAGATCGGGCACGGCGGGAAAATATCGAAGATCGATCTTCTGACGGCGACGGAAAAAGTCAACGTCGCGCGCGTCGAGGGCGGCAGAATGCCCGATGGCGAGCGCGAATGCGCTCTCGACGTGTATTTTGCCGAGGCCAACGGGATAAATCTCGGCGACACGGTGACGCTTTTCCAAGACAACGACGTGCTGAAAAGCTCGGAGTTCGAAGTCGTCGGATTTGTGACGCATCCGGCGTTCATCAGAAGCAAAAAGACGCCGTTCGTCCTGCTCTGCAAAGACGCGGTCGACACAGAAGCGACGGGCGGGCTGTATTCGAAAGCGGTCGTCCTTCTGGATTTGGCCGACGACGTCGGGATGTTCTCAAATACGTATTTCAACGACACGGAAAAATACGAAAAAGCTCTCGCCGAGCTTACAAATATTCTCGGCAAGGAGCGGGACGCGGAAGTGTATAAAGAGGGCAGCGAAAAGATCGCCGACGCAAAGGCGGAGCTGAGTGAAAAAATCGCCGACGCAGAACGACAGATCGCCGACGGCGAAAAAGAGCTCTCCGAAATGCTCACCGAAGCGAGAAATAAGATCGAAGAGGGCGAAAAGCAGCTCGCTGAAGCCGAAAAGCAGTTCGAAGACAGTGAACGCGAACTTGAAGAAAAGAAAACGGCGGGGATGAGGAAACTTCAAGACGCCGAAAAACAGATCCTTTCCGGATGGGACGAATACTTTGACGGCGAGGAACAACTCAAAGACGGCATGGAGCAGCTCAACATAGCGGAGATCAAAATTGCCGTAATGACCGATCAGGTCGAGGAGGCATTGCAGATCGCCGAAACGGCCATGTCGATGAAATCTCTGGCGAAAGAAACGCTGCTCCGGTGGATCGGCGACAACATCGCGTCAGACGTTTTCCTCGGCGCGTGGGACGATCTTGAACAAGCGTACTACAACTACAAACAGACGGTCATGAACGCATACGAGCCCGTCCTCCGTGCAGAGCTCGATCAAAAACCGTCACAAACGCTTGGCCGCGTCGCCGAGCAGACGGCAGCAAAAGCAAGAGATCAGCTTATGCAGAGCTCGGCCGTCGGAACAATTCTTACATGGGCGGATGAATACATACTTGACGAGGAAGATCACGAAACCTTTTTAAGTATCAAAGATACGATATTCGGATACATGGAAGGCATCGCAAAAGCGACAGCGGCAAAACCGTTGATTAAAGATGCCGAAAGTATGATTGAAGAAAAATATGAGGAGATCGAAGAAGGCAGGCGGGCGCTTGAAACAGCCAAAGAGCAGCTTAATGAAGCCGAGCAGACGCTGAAAGAAAAGCGCGTCGAGGCCGAGGCCGCAATAGCCGATGCCGAGAGACAGATCGAGGACGGCAAAAAACAGATCGAAGCCGGCCGCGCCGAGCTTGAAAAAGGAAAGAAAGAATACGAGAACAGCAAGCGCGAGGGCGAGCGGAAGGTCGCCGACGCGAAAGCGGAGCTTGCCAACGAGAAAGCCGATGCGGAAAAACAGATCGCGGACGCGGAAAAGACGCTCGCCGAGCTTCCCGCGTGCAGCTGGATCATCCAGAACAGAAAAACAAACTACGGGTATCTCGACGTTTCGTCGATGATACGCGAATTCAAGGTGATCAGCGTGGCGTTCGCGTCACTGTTCCTTGTCATCGTCGCGCTCGTGTGCTTCTCGACGATGGCGATCATCGTCGGAGAGCAGAAGAAGCTCGTCGGCGCGACGAAAGCGTTCGGCTTTTTCGGCAGCGAGGTGTTCGGCAAGTACGCGATATTCGGCCTTACGGCGACAGCCATCGGTCTTGTCGGCGGCATCGTCGCGGCGTACTTTGCCGAGGTACTCATCCTCTCCGGCATCGAAGACGCGTATTCGTTCGGGCATATGGGATCTGTCGTCGACGTTCCGATGACTGTCGCCGTCTGCGCGGCGGTCGCTGTGCTTTCGCTCGTGACGACATTTCTGTCGTGCCGGCACGTGCTGAAAAAGCCCGCGTCGGCGCTCATGAACGGCAGCGACGATACGCAGAAAAGGCACAGCCGTGCGAGCGCTCACGCGCCCGGAAGCGTTTTTTCGCGTCTTGTCAGGCGCAATATGATAACGGAGCTTCCGCGCGTCATCGTTTCGATCGTTATCGTGATCGGATGCATCTGTATCATCGGCGCCGGATTCACGCTCACGAGAGCGTACGGCGGGATAATCGAAAAACAGTTCTCCGACGTCAAAAAATACGACTATAAACTTATATACGGCGCATCTGACGACGAGCGCACGGAAAAGATCGAAAACATATTAAAAGAAAAAAACGTCGATTACATCTCCGTTTCGGAAAACGGTCATCCGCTCGTCGTAAAGGGCGTAAATGAGACGATGTTTATCATATCCGCAAACGGCGACGAGCTCGGCGAGTTCTTCTGCGTAAACGACGATGTAACGGGCAAGCCGATCGAGCTTGGCGCCGACGGCATCGCGATACAGGGCTCGCTCGCCGAAAGATACGGGCTCCGTGTCGGCGACACGATAACGATTTACGATCTTTCGCTCGTCACGCACGAAGTGACCGTAACCGGCATATTCCGCAATTATTACGGGCGCGCCGCTGTGATGTCGAAGGAAGCGCGCGACGCGATCCTCGGCGGCGGCGACAACGGTTTTTACGTCAAATTAAACGGCGCTGACGAAGAGAGTTTCTTAAAGTCGATCAGTGAGAGCGGCGCCGAGGTCTCTGTCGAAAAAGTCGACGCGGAACTCGACAGCGTCAGGACATTTTCAAATATTCTGAATATGTCGATGTACGGGCTCACGTTCATGGCGATACTGATGATGTTCATCATTCTGACCAATCTCACAAACATATTCGTCAACAAGCGGCTCAAAGACATCGCGATCATGCGTATCAACGGATTCAGCCAAAAAGAAACGATCCGCTTCCTTATGCGAGAGACGGTGATGACGAACACGATCGGCATCGTCGCGGGACTTATCATAGGAGGCGCCCTGTCGTATCTGATCGTTCGTATGATGGAGCAGCTTGAAATACGCTTCGTGCGTTCGTTCAGCTTCTCGTCGTGGGCCATCGCGATCGGGCTGACGGCAATCTCCGCTGTCATCATAAGCGCGATCTCGTTCAGAAAACTCAAAAAGCTGTCACTGACGGACGCAAAATAAAAATCAACACATAAAACGGAGGAAAATAAATCTCCCTTATCCATTTTTTTCAAAATCTCATTGATTTTTTCTCACAAATACTGTATTATATATTTATTACAGACACGGCATCAATTACACAAGTTTGAAATCACAACAAACACAGAGGGGGTAATTTCATGGCAAACATATCGACATTCAAAAAAGGCAAAGTTATTTTCAAAGAGGGCGAATGGCAGATGTCGATGTATTCCGTCAAAAGCGGAAAAGTCGGTATCTATTCGCAGTACGGCAATGAAAACGAGCAGCTCCTGACAGAGCTTGAAAGCGGAAAGCTCTTCGGTGAGATGGGGCTTATCGAGGCACGCCCGCGCTCCGCGACGGCGGTTGCGATCGAAGATACGGAAGTTGAGATCATCGACAGCGAAAACCTTTCCGAATGCTTCAAAAACGAACCGGAAAAAGTGGTGGCGATACTCATAAACATGACGTCGAGACTGCGCGAGGTGTCAAAGGATTACATTGACGTTTGCGCAACGATATCAGACTATGTAAAAGCGGAAAAACAGAGCAAAAAGGGACTTTGGGAAAAGATCAAAGACCTCATGACAGGCGGCGACGGATACGCCGAAATATATTCTTCCGCTCTAGAAATGGGGTTCGATCCGATGCGTGTTCACTACGAGTGGTATTGATAGGGAGGCATAATTATGACTGAAACCGTAAAATTCAAAAAGAACGAAATAATATTCAAAGAGGGCGACGAAGGCAGTACGATGTATGACATTCTTTCCGGCTCCGTCGGCATTTATTCCGGATACGGAACAAAAGAACAGAATCTACTTACAAAGCTCGGTCCCGAAGATTTCTTCGGCGAGATGGGTATGATCGAGGAGCTTCCCCGCTCCGCGACTGCTGTCGCGCTTGAAGCGACGGACACAAGAGCCATTACAAAAGAAAACTTCAAGGATTATATAACCGAACGTCCCGTGAAGGCGCTCAAAGTGCTCGAATACACGAGCCGCCGTCTGCGCAACCTTTCGTACGATTACGTCGAGGCGTGCGCTGCGCTCGCCGCATACGTAAAAGCCGACGAAAAGGGCGAGCAGCCCGATCCCGAGCTTATTAAAAAGCTCAAAAAGATAGACGCGGCGGCAAAAGCGAAAAAATAAAGATCGCCACCCGGTGCAAAAGAAATGAACGACAGTAACGACAGCAAGAATTTTATCCGTCAGAGCGTCATTCGAGATATGTCCGAGGGCGTTATGACGATAGGACTCGACGGCAAGATAATGTCCATCAATCCCGCCGCCGAAAAAATACTCGAAAAACATGCGGACGATATAGTCGGCGTGAAGTTTGCGCGCGCGTTCTTCGAGTATGAGGAGAACGACGCATTCAACCAGACGGTACTCGACGCCGTCTACGACGCGGACAAAACGCACCGCGGCATCGTCGGATTCTATACGGGAAAGACAATAAAACAACTGAATGTCACAACGTCGTACCTCAGGGAAGGCGACGAGAAGATCGGCGTTATCGTTGTTATTTCGGACATCAGCGAGCTTGTCGAGCTTCGTGACGCCGTCAAGGCGATGGAAAAAATACGCGCGCTGAACAGCCGGCTGGAAATCAGAAACAAGCTCCTGTCCGAGACGTTCGGCAGATTTCTCTCCGACGAGATCGTAAAGCAGCTCCTCGAAGAGCCGGACGGTCTTGCGCTCGGCGGAAAAAAGCGCAATCTCACCGTTTTGATGAGCGATCTTCGCGGCTTCACCGCGATGTCGGAGCGTATGCCGGCGCACGATCTGCTTAATATGTTAAATCACTATCTCGGCGAAATGACCGACGTCATTCAAAGCAACAGCGGCACGATCATCGAATTTATCGGAGACGGTATCATGGCGATATTCGGCGCGCCCGAGCCGAGCGACGATCACGCGGCGCAGGCCGTCGCTTCCGCCGTCGGAATGCAGGCAAAAATGAAAGCGATAAACAAGTGGAACGCCGAGCACGGATATGAGACGCTCCAAATGGGCATCGGTATAAACACCGGCGACGTCATCGTCGGAAACATCGGCAGCGAAAAGCGCACCAAATACGGCGTTACGGGCGCGAACGTCAACCTTTGCGGCAGGATCGAAAGCTACACGGTCGGCGGTCAGGTGCTCATCTCCCCGTCGACAAGAGAGGCGATAGGGGTCGAGCTTGAAATATCCGGTGAGATCGACGTCATGCCAAAGGGAGTGAGCGAACCGATCACTCTTTCATCCGTTACGGC
>JAFXWT010000378.1 GCA_017542695.1 Clostridia bacterium | reverse complement strand
GATATTTATCTTTCCTTCTTCTTCTTTGAACTCCTCGATCACGACGGCGGTCCCGTGAGGTATCTCGTCGGAAAGAAAACGAAGGAGCTTTTCTCTGATTATTTCGGATGCTATCTGCCGTTCAGTCTGATCGGTAACGATATCGTCCGGGAACATCCAGTCTGACTCATAGAGGAATTTCGAGCATTCTTCGAGAACTATTTCGACGTTCTTTCCCTTTGAGGCGCAAACGGGAACGTACGAATCGAAATCAAAGAGAGCGCTGTATTCCGTTATCGTCTCGGCGAGCTTCTCTCTGTTAACAAGGTCGATCTTATTGAGAACGAGGACGCATGGCAGCCCCTCTTTTTTTATCTTTTCGATAAGTCCTTTTTCGATCTCGCCGGGTGAATGGCCCGCCTCGACTATGAGGATCACGGCGTCAGACGCTCCGACGGAGCTTCGCACCGATTTCATCATATAGCTGCCGAGTTTAGTCCTCGGGCTGTGGACTCCGGGCGTGTCGAGGAATACGTACTGATCCTCGCCTACCGTATGTATACCTTTGATCCTGTTTCTCGTAGTCTGCGGTTTTGATGAAACTATCGCGACCTTTTCGCCGAGTATTGCGTTGAGAAGAGTCGACTTCCCTACGTTCGGACGGCCGACGATTGATATAAATCCGGTTCTTTTCATTTACGTCTTATCCTTTAATCAATATCCAGTTCTTTCATGATCTCGTCCTGCAGCGAGCATACGAATTCGTCCTCCTCAGCCGAGCGTTCATGGTCAAGCCCGAGCAAATGGAGAGTCGAATGAACGGCGAGAAAAGCGACCTCGTGACGGAACGAGTGTCCGTATTCTTCTGCCTGTTTCTTCGCGCGCTCAAGATTGATGACGATATCGCCGAGTTCGTTGAGCTCTTCGTCGGGCTCGTCTCCGTTGCGAAAGTCGCAAAGCGGGAACGAAAGGACGTCCGTTGCAGAATCCTTGTTTCTGTATTTGGCGTTCAGCCCCCTTATGTATTCATCTCCGCAGAAAGTCAGCGAGATCTCGCTGTCGAACTGAAAGTTCATATAACCGAGAGCCGCCTTTACCGCCTTGTGAACGAGATAAACGAGTTTAACGGTCTCGCTCGTTTCGGTCAGCTTATTGCTGTAATAGATCCTCAAATTCATTGTCTTCTCCCTCCCGCATCGTTTCTCTTTGCCTTGTATTTTTCGTTTTTCTTAACTTCCGCGTGTTTGTCGTAAGCCGCGATGATCTTCTGTACGAGTCTGTGACGCACAACGTCGCGCTCGGAAAGACGGAATATCGAGATGTCGTCGATCCCCTCGAGGATCTTCACCGCCTGTGCAAGACCGCTTCTCTCGCCCCTCGCGAGGTCTGTCTGCGTCAGGTCTCCGGTGACGACAGCCTTCGATCCGTTTCCGAGTCTCGTCAAGAACATTTTCATCTGTTCCGGCGTCGTGTTCTGCGCTTCGTCGAGGATAATGAAACTGTCGTCGAGAGTTCTTCCTCTCATATACGCGAGAGGGGCTATCTCGATGACCGCCTTTTCTATAAGCTTCTGACAGGCGTCAAAACCGAGCATATCGTACAGAGCGTCGTAAAGAGGACGCAGATAAGGGTCGATCTTGCTCTGCAG
>JAFXWT010000377.1 GCA_017542695.1 Clostridia bacterium | reverse complement strand
GACCGCACCGGCGAGCATAAGACGACCAACAACGCGAACGATGTCGGCCGGGGCCTCGGTGTATTCGTCAACGACAAATTTCGGCTGGTCACCATCCGGGAAATTCATCTGCACGCCGGAGAGGTCCGCAACGATTGCGAGATTGCTCCCGAGTGCCGTCGAGCTTGTATAGATAACATCCATACCGTCAAACGGATCATAGCCATAACCGGCCGAGAGAGCCGCCGCTTTGAGGGCCGCCGCCGCCGCTCTTGTAGTGATGAGAACCGGGTTAGCAGCCTCGCCGCCGAGGAGTCCCTGAGCGTTTACGATGTCCGCAGTCGTGAGGGTCGTCGTTGCCGCGTTATAGGTTGCAGTATAATCAGACACCCCCATCTGCATTACTGCACCTTCCGCAGCAAGTTTGACGATCTGATACTCGATTTCGTCAAAAATATAATCGACCCACGCCTGACCCTTAAGGTCGAGGACCTCCGTCGAGTATTTCACCATCTTTTTAATGGTCTGCGGAATAAGGTCGACGAACTCGATCTCGAGTTCCTCCTCGGAGATCGCCGCGGTACCCTCGGCGTGAACGACCGCCCCGGACGCGCTGACCTCGACCGGGACGCGGACGATGCCCTTGACGTATGTCCGTTTGATCCTCTGCATAAGTTCGTTGGATTCCCACGCGGTATTTACCTTGTCCTCAACGTAGGACGGGACCGCGATCGTTCCGTTTTCTCCGGCGAGTTCGGTCAAAAGCGCCCTCTGCTCCTGAGTAGCGCGGCCTTTCTGCATCTCGACCCACGCCTCGAGATATTCTTTTGAATTTCTTTTTTCCATCGGATTAATTACCTCCTGAGCGGATTCCGCGATCACTTTCCCGGCCCCGTTAATGACGGCCGCCGTGTCCTCGCGTCTCTGCTCCATTTCTGCAATAATAACGTTCTTTCTTTCCTCGATTGCGTCGAGTTCGGCCGTGATCGCCTCCAGCTGGTCGGCGTCCGCGGTCCGCGTTTCCTCTGCGATCTCGTCGGCGCGTCTTTCCAGCGCGTCGATATCGAGGGTTTTAATTTCGTCAATAGTCATTATATTGACCTCCTAAAAAGATTTTACCTTGACGGCCCTCGCCCGGATCTCGGCCCTCCGACGTTCAAGTTCTACCCGTTCGGCCTCGAGTCGCTCCGCTCTTACTCGCTCGATCACTCCGTCGGCGAGGCTCCGAACGCTGATACTTGTCGCGTCATTGGCCGGAATAGATACGGCCGACACGTCAAACAACTTTGATACACGGGTGATTTTTCGGTCGTATACGGCCCGGCCGTCCTCGGTGGAGTCCGTCCACTCGTCGGCGTCGACCTTAAAGCCGAATGACATTTTATCCGTGTACCCTCCGGCGATCTCGTTATATAACTCGCGTCCGAGTTCGGTCCCTCCGAGATCGGCCTCTATAAATAACCCCTTTTCGTCCGGCTGGACTTTAAGGGTGTTATTACTGATTCGCGCAAATACCCGGCCCTCGTGGTTATACTGCATAATCACGTCCGACATATCGCAATTATCGAACGCGCCCGGGTCGATCTGCTCGCGCATTACCATTGAGTCATCACTAAAAAGGACGTACGGCTCGTTAAACGTCGCCGCGTATCCTTGGACGATTTTCCGTTTTTCCTCCTCCGGGCGTTCGTCCGGCCCGTCCTCAACCATTACCGCGATTTGCATATCCCGGTATTCACGATCATTTTTAATCATTTGTCTGCTCCTCGTCTGTAATTGTCTCGGCCGGGTCCTGAGTCGTGGATCCGTCCGAATTCAAGAGATAATATTCGCCCCGGATGGTCGGAACGTCGCCGCCCTCAATCGGTGGTAAATTCCAAATGTCGCGGATCTCGTTCCGGGACATTATGCCCCGGTCGGCCATCTGCGACGATACGGCCAATTTGTCGGCGTTGCTTAAATATTGCAGCCGGTTTGATGTCGCTATAATGTAGGACCCCTGAGCGCGTTCTCTCTCACTAAATGCGGCCTTTGTCATTGCCTCGCTGAATTGGATCGCGAACGTTTCGCATACGGACTCATAGAACGCGGAC
The DNA here is from genome assembly GCA_017542695.1 of Clostridia bacterium. Next base: position 1,062 of record JAFXWT010000377.1, on the reverse strand, counting down.
CACGCGTCCCCGTACGCCTTTGATTGCAATATATCTTCGTTTACCGCAAAATAGTTATAGACGTTCTCGTTAATCTGTTTGATTTGCGCCGCGTCCACGTTGTACGGCTTTACATCGATTTGCTTTATGTCCTTATACGTCGACGGGAATAATAAGAACCCCCGGGCCTCGGCCTCGGTCGACAAATTCATTTCCCGGAATCGTTTCGTTTCCTTTTGGAGATCCTCCGAGTTTGTGAAATTGTTCAACGTGGCCATAAACCTAAATGTCGATGTATTTTTTATTGCCTCCTCGATGCCCTCGTTCTGAATGTGGATCAATTTCATTGTTTCGTCGAGGGCGTGATTGGAGTCGCCGAAAAAGTCCCGGCTATATTGGTGCTTTGTGAGGACCGCGCACTTTTTAAACTCGACCGCCCCGATCTCGCCCGAACTGAACCTATAACGGAGCCACGGCTCCCCCTTGTATTCGATGATCTCGCAACGACTCGGCAATACGGGATAATACCCCGTTATGATCATTCTGTCGTCGAATACCGGGACAATAAAGGCCGTGTTATTAATGTCGAGGATAGTCGAAACACGATACAAAAATTGGCTATTAGTTTGCCATTGATTCATCCCAAGCCTAAGCCGGGCCTGAAGTGACGGGTTAGCCGTTCCGACTACCTCGATTTTTAGTTTTGAAATGTGACGCGCCCGGGCATCGATCGCGGCCCGGACGATCTCGCTCTCGTAAATGCAGCCGCCCCAGCTCGTAAATACCGGCTTGTATGCCGTCAACGTCTTAAAAAGGCCCCGAGCGTTCTCGAGTGCCTTTTCCGATTCCTTGGCCTTGTCCGGCCTGAAAATTTTGTCAAATAAGGACATATTATAACCTCTTATTTATTCGCCAATTGCTGGCCTATTTCCCCGTACCACTTTTGACGAACTGTTAACGCGTCTATCAATGCCGCGGTCCCGTCTATCCGGGCCGTCGGCTTTACTTTGACCAGCTTACCCCGTCCGCGTTCGTTGTTCATTTTGATTGCACTATTCAATAAATGGATTTTTAAAAGATCGT
>JAFXWT010000376.1 GCA_017542695.1 Clostridia bacterium | reverse complement strand
GAAACGGGCTGTTTTTGCGATTGCAGGCCGGAAAAACAGGTAGCGAAAACGCCCAAATAACGATTATGGTGCCGGATCGGGTGCCAAACGCCATTTTCTTTGTGTCTTGATTGCTAATTCTCGCACTTTCTTCTGGACTTCTTCGCTTCTTTCTGGCTTAATTGTCCTACCAAAAAACAAGGAAGCACCCACCATGAAAGTAAGCGAAATGAACCAGAGAGAAAGAAAGGCATTCTACAACATCAAGCACGCAGCCAACGACCTGCTCGGCGGGCTGGAAAACACGCTGCTCGACTACGGGCAGGACGAACCGGAATACAAGAGCGCGAAAGCGCAGCTCGCGGATCACGAAGGGCTGGTCACAGAGCTCTACGGGATGGCGACCACGGAAATCTACGGCGAAGGATACTGCTGCTTCAATCCGGCGACGGTCGAGAAGGAACTGCGGGACATCAACTTCTGCGGCAAGGCATGGCTGATGGAACGCTGCGACAAGCGGATCACCAAGGAAGGATATTAAGGAGGTGCGGGCGATGAACGATAACAAGAACAAGGCAGCAATACCAGCCGAGCTCGCGGCGCTCTGCGAGGCAACAGGCACCCGAAAAGAAGGCGTCGCGGCGCTCATGAAATACTACACCGAAACCTGCGAGTGGACGCAGACACAGGCCATCGAGCATATCAAAAAACTGTTCGAGAACGGTACAATCGACTTGATCAAGGCGCTTTGAACCCGGAAAAAAGATCACACAAAATATTTGAAAAGTTCCCCAAAACCACTTGCAAATTGGGGAACTTTCTGTTATAATAGGAACGATATAATTTCTCCACGAAGGAGGAAACGAGCATGAACTATGAATACATGGAGATTCAGGAGCTTTTGCAGCAGCGTGCAGACCTGCAGGCGCGCCTGAAACTGCTCCCTTACGACGGATCGCCGGAGATCAAAGATCGCGGCGAAACCAAGTATTTGTATATCCGCAAGCGCGTGGCAGGCAAACTGACCAGCACCTATGTCGATAAGTATTCGGATGAGCTCTACGCGGCGCTCCTGCGCTACACCAAAGAGGCGCGGGAACTGAAAAAAGGCATCCGGCATATCGAAAAGCGGCTGGCGCAGCTCGGCTACGCTACCGAGGAACTGTCCGATAAGGTCATCCTCAACATCGACTTTGCCCGCGCCAACATGAAGGCGAACATCTACGATCAGGCAGTGCTCGAAGGTGTGGCAACATCTTTCCCACAAACCGAGGACATCCTCGAAAACGGCCGTGTCAACGGCGCCTCGGCAAACGACGTGCCAAAGATACTGAATCTAAAGCACGCGTGGGAATTCGTCATGGATCAGGACGTGATCGCCACTAAAACCGATTATTATATCCTCTGCCACATCGCAAAGCTCGTCAACGAGGGCTTCTACGCAGAAGGCGGCCGAATTCGCGGCGTACCGGTCACCATCGGCGGAACATCGTATATCCCGCCCCTGCCGATCGAGATTGATGTCAAAGAGCAGATCGCGGCGATCGTCGCAGGCGAAGCGGAGCCGATCGAAAAGGCGATCCGGCTGTGCCTCTACTGCATGAAGACGCAGGTCTTCAACGACGGCAACAAGCGCGCAGCGGTGATCTTCGCCAACCACTACCTCATCGGTCAAGCGGCAGGCCTCTTGGTCATCCCGGAAAAGAACGTGCCAGAGTTCAAAAAGCTGCTCGTCCGCTACTACGAGGATAAAGACAACGGTGAGATCACAGCGTTTATGAAAGATAAATGCTGGAGAAAGATGTATAACGGAGGAAACGACAATGGCTGATATGAAAAAGGAACAGGAACGCGAGGAACTGCACCGCGCAATATGGGCGATTGCCGATGAACTCCGTGGCGCGGTTGACGGATGGGATTTCAAGAACTACGTGCTTGGCACCATGTTCTACAGATACATTTCCGAGAACCTTTGCAATTATATAAATGAAGGTGAAATCGCAGCCGGAAACACCACGTTCGACTACGCGCAGATGTCAGACGATAAGGCGGAAACGGCGCGAGCTGGGCTGGTACAAGAAAAGGGTTTCTTCATCCTCCCTTCAGAGCTTTTCGCCAATGTGCTGAAGGCGGCAAAGAACGAAAAGGCAGAGTTCACTGACCGAGAAGGAAACAAAAAATCCGTCAAGGACAACCTGAACGAATTGCTGGAGATGGTATTCAATCACATCGAGGAATCGGCACGAGGCAGCGAATCCGAAAACAGTTTTGCAGGGCTGTTCGATGATTACGATGTGAATAGCAACAAACTTGGATCCACCGTGGCAAAGCGCAATGAGAAGCTCGTCAAACTACTTGAAGGCGTGGCGGCGATGAATCTGGGCGACGTGAAGCACCACGATATAGACGCATTCGGTGACGCCTACGAATACCTGATGACAATGTACGCCTCCAACGCGGGTAAATCCGGAGGCGAATTCTTCACGCCAGCAGACGTTTCGGAACTGCTGACCCGGCTCGGAACTGTCGGAAAGACTGAGATCAATAAGGTATATGATATAAAAACACCAAGATTGATACAATTTAATTATTCCTCCGCCGATTTTGCCGCTTGAGGGGTAAGTTAGCGTTTGAGGGGTAAGTTGTGAGATTCGGGTCGTCCCGGCTGTTTTTATCGGTAGAAATGTTCATGCATTGCCGGTATAATAGACGACAAGAAATCGGGAGTTGTGAGGTAATCAGAGTGAAACGCAAAACAGCAAAAGAGATACTTGCACAGGCTTTTCGCGAGGTGGCGGAGAACAAAAACATAGATAAGATCACGATACAGGATATCGCGGACAACTGCGGGTATTCTCCTGCGACATTCTACCGCAATTTCAAGGACAAATACGATCTGATCGCGTGGAACCACACGCGAAGCGTCGCCGAGATAATGAAGCGCATAGACGGCAGGTATACCTGGAGCCGGAGTCTGATCGACGGTGCGAACTGGTTCTATGCGGAAAAGGGCTACCTTACAAATCTCCTGCAGCACACGTCCGGGCACGATTCGTTTGTAAAATATATGACGCAGATCAACTGCGACGCGTTGAAAAAACATATCCTTTCGGCGAGCGGTAAAGAAACGCTGACGGCGAAAGAAGAATTGCTCGTCCGCACCTATTGCCTCGGCACTGTCTGCCTGACCTGTGAATGGATCCTCGGAAAACACATCGCGACGCCGGAGGAAATCGCGGAGCTGTATGAAAACTCTCTGCCGGAGCCGTTGAAACAGTATTTGATTTAGAAAACGATAGAAAACAGCCGTATTCTCTCATTGTGAGAGACTACGGCTGTTTTGGTAATTGAAAACGTGCTTTGTCATTGGTATAATTTAATTAAAGATTGCGCGCAATCATACCGCGCACAACAAAAAGAATACGGAGGACAATACTATGACGAAAATCGAACTGTTGAAGGAATTTGCAAAGGGCTGGTTCGGCAACTCCCAGCAGCACTCCATCCACGCTCAGCTTCTCAAGGCGAGAGGCCTCGGCAAGCTCGCCGACAAAATCATGGCGGAATCGGACGAGGAATGGGAAGAGGCGAAGAAGGTCAACGCCCGTCTGATCGAGCTGGGCGAGACTCCCGTCGTGGCGATCCAGGAATATCCCGTCATCACCGATATCAAGGAAATGCTGGAATACGACTGCAAGGACAGCGCCGAAGCGCTTCCCATGATGAGCAAATCTCTTGCGATGTTCGACGACGACTACGTCACAAGAAGCATGATCGAGAAATTCATCATCGACGAGCAGGAGCATTTCAACTGGGTCAAGGGTCATCTCTGTCTGATCGAGCAGATCGGTATCGAGAACTACATGATCGAAATGATCGGCGAGTGATTTTCGGAGGAACGGTATATGAAGATCGCGATTCTCAACGGAAGTCCCCGCAAGGAAAACACAGCCGCGATGATCGAGGCGTTCCGTGAGGGCGCCGAGGAGGCGGGACACGAGGTGGAAGTGCTCCACGTCGGCAAAATGAAAATCAACGGCTGTCTCGCCTGTGAATACTGTCATACGAAGGGCGAGGGCAAGTGCATCCAGAAGGACGATCTCGAAAAGATCATGCCCGCTTATCTTGAAAGCGATATGGTGGTATTTGCATCTCCCATCTACTACTTTGCTCCGACCGCTCAGCTTGAGGCCGCGTGGCAGAGAGTCTACTGTATCGGAAAACCCGCCAAGGCGACGAAAGCCGCTCTGCTTCTGAGCTCCGGCTCCGGCGCTTACGACGCCGCAATCGCTCAGTACAAAGCATTTACCGATTACGTAGGTATTCAGGATATGGGTGTCTGCACCGCGACGGGCGACGAAAACAAATCCGAAGCGAAGCTTGCTGAGATCAATGCCTTCGCAAAAACGCTATAAGGAGATTTAACAATGAACGAAAAACAGATCATTCTCGAGACAATGAAAAAAGCGGGCGAGCCGCTGAACGCCGGCAAGGTCGCGGAGCTGACCGGACTTGACCGCAAGGTCGTCGACAAAGCTTTTGCCGAAATGAAAAAGGAAGGATCCATTGTATCCCCCGTGAGATGCAAGTGGGAGCCCGCCGAAAAGTGATCGACCGTGCCGTCTCATATACTGAGGCGGCGCGCCTTTTATCGAACTTAAGGGAGTTTTGGAATGGATAATACACAGACCGCGTCCCGATACGAATGCATACGCCTCGGAAATCAGCTTTGTTTTCCGCTATACGCCTGCGCAAAGGAGATCGTGCGCCGGTACAGAAAGCCGCTTGAGGAGCTGAATCTGACTTACACACAGTACGTTGTGATGATGGCGCTCTGGGAGTACGGCGGTATGACGGAAGGAGAACTCGGCGGGATCGTGCATCTCGATTCCGGCACCCTCGCGCCGCTTCTCAAACGCCTCGAAAAGCAAGGGTATCTCACCCGCACGCGACTTGACGGCAACGAGCGCAAGCTCTTTCTTGCACTGACGGATGAGGGCGAGGCGTTGAAGGATCGGGCGATCAGCGTCCCCGAAGAAATGCAAGGCTGTATCGACCTGCCGAAAGAAGAACTGACGGAGTTGAAACGCCTTCTCGACAAGGCGCTTGCAAGGATGGATCAGAAACTACAAAAGGAGAATAAAGAATGATTTACGATTACAGGATTACTACCGGAAAAGGCGAAGAATTGAAACTCGCCGATTACAAAGGCAAGGTCGTTATGGTGGTGAACACCGCCACCGGATGCGGTTTTACGCCTCAATACGCGCCGATTGAAAAGCTTTACGAGGATTATCACGACAAAG
>JAFXWT010000375.1 GCA_017542695.1 Clostridia bacterium | reverse complement strand
TTAATGACGGAAGAATATGAGTGATTCCTTCAAACATACGTACGCAGGTAGTATTGAACGTCAACTCTTTGTATTTGATGCTTACAGCCGGCTTTTTCAGCATAGAGAATTGGGTGCGCGGTGGAATTTCATAATCATCCAGATCTTCATACTGCAATTCGCTCTTAGCTTCAAGCTTAGCCTTTGCATATTCTCTGACAAGCTCGTACTCTTTACGTGATAAACCGGGTTCTGCTTCTTCTTCGACTGTTTTGATTTCTTCATTTTCCATTGTTATATCTGCTCCTTTACATTTCTATCAACAAAGACTCAAGTTCTTCCATTGCCTGCTCTTTTGTCGGAATACTGCCAATGAGTGGGTTCAAAGCGCTGGTTCCCTCTGTCTGAATATCTGATTCTTCTATAGTTTCAGAGATACGGTCACGACGTTTTCTCATAGCATAGCTGAGACCGAAGTTCTGCTCCCATTCGAGCGGATAAGCAGAGGCGGGAATCTGTTCACAATCGAGTGACTCTCCTTTTTTGTATTTAATATATCGGATCGGCAAATCATCTTCAGTTTGTCCCGCTTCATAATCCGTCTCCACCTTTGATTTGGGAGGACGGATACGCGGTTCGTCAAGTGAGAAGAATATGATGCGTGAATCACCGCGCTCTCTGAAAACACCTCTGAACTGAAAAGAAAGATCCTCAATCCAGTTCATTCGTTCATATAGGGCTTCCATAAATGCAATCGCTCTGAACTTATGTTTTCTGCCCCCGTCTTTCTTTTTCCAACACAAACCTGTATCGCTTTGTTCGCTGCAGGCTCTGATGGCGATCATCTGATAAACAGGATGATATAGGACCTCAATAAACCCGCATTCATTAAGTCTCTTAAAACACGCACCATTAAAGGTGAATCCGGTTTTGGACAGGATTATAGAGGGCATATTCCTGCTCAAAAAGTATATTCCGTACGGAATCTGATATTCGGACAACTCCATAGACAACAGTTTACTGTGTTCTTCTCCGGACAATATCTTTGACTCATATCGGATGCGTTCGAGTTCTTCCGGATCATATACAGCGCTGCAAAGATCAAGAAACGTTTTGTTGTTCACGGCATTCCAATACGGGTTGACATTTATAAACCCTTTCAGCGCACCTGACCGAATGACTTTTATATCCTGTACGCCGTCAAGGCGGGAGCTGTTCGGCAAAAGATATCCTACAGCCCGTGCAATCTCCTGAGAAACGATGCCGGTATGATGATCTTCTACAAACGCTCCTTCTCGAATTCCGTTGTTCTTCGCCACCTTTTTCTTTTTATAGTCGAGAACTATGCTCTTTCTCGCTTGAAGATTTCCCCAACGGCGCTCATTCTTCATGATTTCTGTGACCATTGCCGCGTCCCACACAGTTTTTCCTTTCAGAGTATGACGTCCTTTTTCTGTCAGCATATCTGCAATTTCTTTTTTGGAATAACCGCAGAAGAACGCAAGAAAAATCAATCGGACAGTTTTGGCCTCTTCCGGTATCATTACGAGTTTACCTGTTCTTGTATGCCTGTAGCCGAGCAAATCGGACACTGGAAACTGACAAGTAAATATTCTCTGATCATAAGACAGGATCATTCGCCGGCTTTTATTGCGAGACTCCCAGTCTGCAAACATTGCTTGAAGGTCAAGTTTGTCCGCATCCCTCTCGTCAAGAGTATAGACGTTTTCAGTTTCAAAATAGACTCCGACGGGATGATCCGGATTTCTAACTTTCAGATTTGTGACCTCTTCAAGAAAATCGGCAACGTTTCGCGCAAATCTCGATACACTTGCGCAAAGAATCAGGTCGAATTTTTTGTCATATGCGTCTTTCAGCATTCTGTTAAAATCTTTACGACCTTTTTTTGATGTACCGGATTTACCTTCATC
>JAFXWT010000374.1 GCA_017542695.1 Clostridia bacterium | reverse complement strand
TCTCCGTCGCTTCCTCGCCTTCCGTCGCCGTCAGCGTGAGCGTGGGCGCTTCGGTCGATTCACTGTCTTCGGCAAAAACCGTTACAGAGAAAACGGAAACGATGAAAAGAACTGCAAGAACTATTGCGAAAATTTTGTTTTTCATTTCCGTTCTCCTTACTTTGTTTCTTTGTGAAGAGTGTGCTTCTTACAGAACTTGCAATACTTATTCAGCTCAAGTCTGTCAGGGTCATTCTTCTTGTTTTTCTGTGTGTCGTAGTTTCTTTGTTTGCATTCGCTGCAAGCGAGTGTGATTCTGACGCGCATTTTTCGGCACCTCCTAAAAATATTTGAAGCAAAAAAGCTCCCGTTTGAAGTAGCAAACAGGAGCGTTAACACAAAAAATAAGCATACATCGAGCTTTTTAGCTTTTCGTACTATTCCTTTCGATAGCGGTCCCGTTTTCGTACCTCCCTCAAAACAGCGTGATGAAAAAACAGCGCACGCGCCGAGGTAGTATCATAATATCACAAAAGACCGCATTTGTCAAGGGGAAAGGCAAGATTTTTTGATTTTTTTCAACCTTTTGATTTTAATCTGAAAACGTAAAATCGCAGAGCGCATTGGCGATATGACGATTGCCCGAACACAATTCTTCAAACGCGAATTTCCCGAGATACGTTTTTTGATTTGACTGCGTTTTCTCATGAACGTAATTTTTCGTGATGTGTTTTTTGATCCTATTGAAAATTTCTCGTATTTCCGGGATGTCAGGCGAAGAAATACCCGTACTCAGATAAATCCTCCCACATATAACGTCTTTTTCGTTTTCGAAAAACGAAAAATCAAGTTCGAGAATGCCCGACGCTGCGGGACAAACAGTGTCGGGATGATATTTATTGAAAAGAACGTCGACGTTTTTGGCTTTTATGAAAAAGCACGCGATCTTGCTGCTTGACAAAATGTCAAATAATTTTTCCGAAATTTCTTTTCCGTTCTGATCGATAGCTATCCCGCCGACAGAAGAAATGAATTCAAAAAGTTCGTCAAGGTCTTGTTGATTTGCAAAAAAATTTACTTGTCTACCCATAGGTCATAAGTTACTCCACGAAATCAAACTCGATATCATACATATTGACCTCGTCGCCGTCGGCGACACCGAGCTCGCGCATTTTGTCCATCACGCCATGCTGGCGGAGCATACGGTCGAAGTAGTTAAGCGATTCGCGGTCGTCGAAGTTGATGCCGCTCATCAGCCATTCGAGCCACTTGCCCTCGATGTACCACACGCCGTCGCGTTTTTCGGCGGTGATGTCAGTCGGCGACGACGGTTCCTCGGGAACGGGCTCCTGCTCCGGCTCGTAAATCGTTATCGGCGGGAGCGTTTGCAGGCGGTCGTAGACGACGCCGCAGAGCGCCTTGACGTTGTCGCCCGACGCGGCGCTGATGTAAATAACGGGGAAGCCGAGCTCGGCTGCGTATTTTTCAAATCCGTCAAGATCGACGCTGTTTTTGTCGAGGATATCGCACTTGTTCGCCGCGATTATCTGTGGGCGGGACGCGAGTTCTTCACTGTATTTTTTCAATTCCTCGTTGATCATTTTCATATCTTCGACGGGGTCGCGTCCCTCGCTGCCCGAAATGTCGACGACGTGAACGAGCAGGCGGCACCGCGACACGTGGCGCAGAAAATCGTGACCGAGTCCGAGCCCCTCCGACGCGCCCTCGATCAGCCCCGGAATGTCGGCGGCGACAAAGCCCTTTCCGTCGTGAACGTCGACGACGCCGAGCATGGGGGTGAGGGTCGTGAAGTGGTAATTGGCGATCTTCGGGCGCGCGGCGCTTATCATTGACAAAAGCGTGGACTTTCCGACGTTGGGCATACCGACAAATCCGACGTCGGCGAGCATTTTCAGTTCGAGCGCAAGGTCGAATTCCTCGCCCTTGGTGCCGTTTTTGGCAAAGCGCGGCGCTTGGCGCGTCGGTGTGGCGAAATGCTTGTTGCCCCAGCCGCCGCGTCCGCCGCGCGCGAGCGTGAACGGCTCGCATCGGCTCATGTCCTTGATCAGCCGTCCGGTCTCTGCGTCGCGTATGACAGTCCCGTCGGGAACGGGAATTATAAGATCCGGCGCGTTCGCGCCGTGGAATTTCTCCGTGCCGCCGTCGCCGCCGTTCTGTGCGACGAATTTTTTGCGCGTGCGGAAGTCGAGCAAGGTATTCTTGCCCTCGTCTATCACGAAAACGACGTTGCCGCCGTTGCCGCCGTCGCCGCCCGACGGACCTCCGTGCGATATGTATTTTTCGCGGTGAAAGGCGATGCAGCCGTTGCCGCCGTTGCCCGCTTTTACGTGAATTTTGACGTGATCGTAAAAATCTGCCATATTTACCCCTTAATGTTAAGTATCTGATTCAAGTAATCCCGATTGAAGAATTTTCCCGCTTTGTCGAGCGTGAGAAGTTCGTCGATCGTCGCCCATTTTGCGTCGGCGGTCTCACCTTTTTGCAAGACGACGCCTTCTTTGTCAAAATCCGCCTCGAAAAGCCAATAATCCCAGAAATCGCCGTGCCAGCCGAGCTTTCCGTCGTCCCATATCCGTGTTTTCGTGAAAACGAGAGCGCGCTTTGAGTTTTTGTGGTCGATGCCCGTTTCTTCTTTTGTTTCGCGCAGCGCCGCATCTTCGCTCGACTCTCCCGCGAGCGCCGAGCCGCCCGTGAACTCCCAAAGCCCGCCGAAAAATTCCTTATCTTTATCGCGGAGCGTGATAAGATATTCGCCGCGGCTGTTTTTGACGGCGATGACGACGACAACATGATACGCCGCGCACCCGTCCTGTTTGCCGCGCTCGACGGTGCGCCCGAGCGGCGCGCGGTGTTCGTCATATAAGTCCCAGAGTTCAGCCATTATTTTTCCTCTATCATTTTGAGAAATTCGTCCTCGTCGATGATATTGATTCCGAGCGCCTCGGCTTTCGTCAGCTTTGATCCCGCGTCGCTGCCAGCGAGGACGTAGCTTGTTTTTTTCGACACTGACGACGACGTTTTGCCGCCGTTTGCGATTATCTTCGCTTCGGCTTCGCTGCGCGTCATCGTCGGGAGCGTGCCCGTCAGAACGAACGTCAGTCCCGCGAGGATATCGCTCGCTTTTTCGGCTCCGAACGTTGTTTTCAACCCGAGCGATTTAAGCTCTTCGATGAGCGCTTTGTTTTGTGGGTGCGTGAAGAAATTGACGACGTAATCGGCGGTTATCTCGCCGAAATCGTCGATCGCGATAAGATCGTCTTTTGTCGCCGAGGCGAGCGCGTCGATATTTCCGAACGTTTGAGCAAGGGAGCGCGCCGCCTTTTCGCCGACGCCGCGTATACCGAGCGCGTAGATGAGCTTGTCAAGTCCCGCTTCTTTCGATCTTTCGATCGCGTTTATCAGATTTTGAGCCGATTTTTCGCCCATTCGGTCAAGCTCGGCGACCTTTGCCGCGTCAAGACGGTATATGTCCGCCGCGCCCTCGATCAGTCCTGCGTCGATCAGCGCCGAAACGACCGCTTCGCCCATTCCGTCGATGTTCATCGCGTCGCGGCTTGCGAAATGTTCGAGCGTGCGGCAAAGTTGAGCGGGGCAGGCGCTGTTGGTGCAGCGGACCGCCGCTTCGTCGTCGCGGTATACCGGCTCGCCGCACGAGGGGCAGACAGAAGGCATTTTGTACGGCTCCGCGTCATTCGGGCGCTTTGAAAGATCGACGGAAACGACCTCGGGAATGATGTCGCCCGCTTTTTGCACCGTCACCGTGTCGCCGACGCGGATGTCGCGCTCGGTGATAAAGTCGATGTTGTGGAGCGTCGCACGGCTGACTGTCGTTCCGGCGAGGCGCACCGGATCGAGACGCGCGTTCGGCGTGAGCACGCCCGTGCGTCCGACCTGGATTATAATATCGCGGAGCACCGTCGTTTTCTGCTCCGGCGGAAATTTGAACGCCACCGCCCACTTCGGCGTCGACGTGTTCTCGCCGAGCATCTCGCGCTCGTCAAAATTGTCCGCCTTGATCACGACGCCGTCGATGTCGTAGGGAAGAGTCGAGCGCATCTCGCCGAACTCTTCTATGCGTTTGATTATCTCATCCGCGCCCGAGAGCGTTTTTCTGTCGGGAATGACATGAAAACCGAGCGACTGCATATAATCAAGACTTTCCGTGTGTGACGAAAACTTCACGCCGCTCGAGCGTTGAATATTGAAAACAAATATGTCGAGTCCGCGGGACGCGGTGATCTTTGAGTCGAGCTGGCGGAGCGAGCCCGCCGCTGCGTTGCGCGGATTTGCGAATATCTGCCCGCCCGAAAGCTCGTTTTTCTCGTTGAGTTTGTAAAACGTCGCGCGCGGCATATACACCTCTCCGCGAACTTCGATGAGAGGCAGGTTTTCTTTGAGTTTCAGCGGAATGCTCCGCACCGTTTTGAGATTTTCCGATACGTTCTCGCCGACGACGCCGTCGCCGCGCGTCGAGCCGACGGCAAATTCGCCGTTATGATATTCGAGCGAAACGGAGAGACCGTCTATCTTCGGCTCGACCGAAAAAACGCAGGCGTGACCGAGTTTTTCTTCCGTCTTTGATACGAAATCGCGCACCTCGTCGTACGAGAACACGTCGGAGAGACTACCCATTTTGACGGCGTGCGTCACTTTCTCAAACTTGTCGAGCGCCTTGCCGCCGACGCGCTTTGTCGGCGAGTTCGGCGACGCCAGCTCGGGAAACTGCTCTTCAAGCGCGACGAGCTCGTAAAACATTTTGTCGTACTCGTAGTCCGATATTTCGGGCGAGTCGTCAACGTAATATTTTTTCGAGTGATATTCGAGCAGGCGCGACAGCTCGGCGATTTTCTTTTTTGCGTCGGCTTGTGTCATTTTATTTTCTCTCTTTTTTTCTTGAAGCTGACGGAGCAGAGCACCGCGGCGGATATCACGAGAATTGCCGTCCCGCCCGTTATCGAGGAGTCGCATCCGCTTTTTGTTTTCGGCGAAGCTGTCGTCGCCGTTGTCGATACGATCGACGGAGAAGTCGACGCCGTCGTTGGAAAAACGGTCGATATCGGTTGTGTGTTTTCCGTCGACGATGTCGGCGTGACTGTCGATTCATAGACTGCCGTCGTCGAGTAGATCACTGTTGCCGAGGTAGTTGCTTCAAATGTCGCGGCAGTTGTTTCGATTGTCGTGTCAGTTGCGGCGGATGTTGTTGATGTTGTCGCTTCTTTTGTCGTTGCCGTTGTGGAAAGAACGGTGTTTGTCGCCGCCGTCACCGCAGTCGTTACCTCGTGAGTAGTCGATCCGACTATCTCGGAAGTTGATACCGATGATGAAGCGTCTGTTGTCGCCGTCGCTGTGGCGGTTGTCGGTCTGACGGTCGTTGTTGCCTCCGTCGTCGACACGGGCTTATCATACGCAGCGAGGATTGTTTCGGCTATTACCCGATGACCGTGCGCCGTCGGGTGAAAATCGGGCGTCGATATCTCATAGAAGCATCTCTCGTCGCCGTTCATCGCCGTAGCCGTGTCAACGAGCGCGAAGCCGCCGACGTTTCTCTGAACTCTGTGATAGATATCGTTTATTCTGTTGATATAATAGTCGATCAGGTCGCCGACGTTGTATGTGTATGAACCGAAGTCGATGGTGTACGATTTATTGTATTTGAACGGGTTGTAGAGTGTTTGGAGATATATTTTGCCCTTGCCGTTGTTAGCTTCGACAAGCATTTGCATTATTTCGGTTAAATTCGATTCGAGTGTCTCGTACATCTGCTCGATCGACGAGTCGGTACGGGAAATTTCGAGATAACCGCCAAGCGCCTCGTACATCGCGGCGCGGGGAAGAATCGTCGACGCCATGCCGATCATGTCGTTGCCGCCTATCGAAACTGTCACAAGATCCGCCTTCGACACGGCGCCGAGTATACCGTTTGTTTTAAGCTTGTTCAGCAAATTCGTCGTCGTCGCGCCGCTTGCGGCGAAGTTGTTGAGATCATAGTTCAGCGCGCGCGAAACGATGCCCGCGTAAGCGTCGGAATCGCGGTCCGCTACGTATCTCATCGACTCGTCGCTGCCGATCTCGCTTCCGTCAAGACCGTAGCCCGCGGCTATGGAATCGCCGAAAACGACGTACAGCCCGTCGTATCCTTCGTCTGCGGCGGAGATTGCAAAAAACATCGCCGTGAGAATAAACAGCATCGAAACGAGCAAAGCAATTATTTTTTTCATACAGTACTCCAAAGTAAATTTTATTTTCATATGTATTATACAACAAATGTAAGTTTTAATCAAGTGAAATGACAAAAAAATATACGGGCGGCTTTTGCCGCCCGTAAAAATGCGGGTAAATTCAATTTACATTATTGACAATGCCGACAAAGAGAGGCAGCCCGTCAATACCCGTAAGGATGAAGATGAACGGTCTGTCGAGGACGAAATCGACCTCGTCCTCCGGCGGCATCGGCGAGCCCGCCAGCATCATGGCGGTATACGCCGCGGCGACGACGCCCTCCTCGTCAATCGCGACGCGTGCGCCGTGCTCGACCTTGTTCACATACGCTGTCGCGTCGCTCGTGAGCGGGGAAAAGTCTGATTTGATTATGCTGAAAACGTCGTTCACACCGAGGTTTTTCAGCCCGTCGATAAGGTCTGCTTTTGAGTTCACGTCGAATTTCGGAACGGCCATGTTGATTTTTATCGACTTGTGATTTTCATATCCTTGACGCGAGAACATAAAGGTCACCGCCTGCGCGTCGGAAAGAAGTTGTTCAGGCGTGATTCCCTCGTCCGGGAGAATGAACATCATGCTTCCGCTGCCCTCGATGCTCTTCGCTGCGGCTGAAAAATTGTCGCCCCAGTAGTACGTTCCGAAAGTCTGTGTCTGATGCATGAAATCGCATGTCACGTCGCCTGTCGCGGAGTGGAAAACGTCTTTTGTTGTCTCTGACTTCGAAAATTCACCGTCCCATTTCGCGCGGTAGTATATCGTTGTCGCAAGCGCGAGCACAGTTTCGGGATCGAGCTCGAGCCCGTTTATCTGATCTTTGAGCAGTCCGCCGGTCTGTTTGTTGAGCCAATTTTGGAACGCTTTTGTGTAATCGGCGGAGCCCATCGTGCCTTTGAATGAGGAGGCGTAATATTTTTTTGCGAGCGTTTTCAGGGTATTTTCGTTGAAGTTGATGTCCTTGTTCATCCACAGCGAACTTGCGAGGATGCTCGTGACCGCTCCGTCGTCGGAGTAGTTTGCGTTCCAGATTGCGTGCGCCTGCTCACGCAGCGAGTCGATATCTTTCGCGCCTATGAGCGAGAGGATCTGTGCGCGGCTGTCTCCGTCGGTCATTTCGGCGAGCATTGCCAGCGCCATATAGACGTTGAGCGGGGAATAAACGACGTTTTTGTCGCCTGCGCCCGAAAGAAATTCGGCGGTTGATTTCTCGAAAAACGCTTCAAGCCCCTTGCCCGCACCGTAGAATTTCGAGCGTTCGCGGCGACTCTCGTTCCATGCGTCGTAACCTTTTTCGCTCGGCACGCCGAACAGCCCGACTTTCGGATACGGCACCGTTTTGGGATATTCCGCCTCATATACGGCGTGCGCTTCAATGATGAGCGGATTGTTCGTGCCGCCGCCGAATATCGCGCCGATGCCGACGGCGATCACGAGTACAGCGGCGATGATCGACGACCATGCGATCGCCTTGCGATTTACTTTCTTTTTTGCCGGTGACGACTCGGAGATGAACTTCTCGTCGAGTGCGCCGAGCGCTTCGGAAATGTCGTTCTTTTTCATAAAACAAAACCCTCTTTCATAAGGTATTTTTTCAGTTTTTCGCGGACGCGCGACAGCGTCATTTTGACGGCGCTTTCGCCCATGCCCTGCGACTGCGCGATTTCGGAAACGGTGAGAAGCCAGAAATACCGCTTCATGAACACTACACGGCTCTTTTTCGGAAGCTCGCCGAGAAACGCGTTCATCGCGTCGCGGAGCGCTATCTTGTCAACGACGTTTTCGTCTTCACAGGCAATACATTCGACAAGTTCGTCGAGCGATGCGTCGTAACTGTTGCCGCCGCGTTTTTCGCGCGTTTCGCTCTTTCTTTTGTCGATCGCGCGTGAGCGGCAGACCATTCCGAGATAAGCGCATAGGTCGTCGGGAATTTTGGGAGGCATGCTGTTCCAAGCATAAAGGTAAATGTCATTTACCGTCTCTTTTGCATCCTCGTCGTTGCCAAGAATGCGGCTCGCTATCGACATAAGATACCGTCCGTATTTTTTCTCGCATTCGGATATCGCGTCCTCCGAGCGAGAAAAAAATAATTTAACGATCTCGCGGTCTTCCATTTATTTCTCCTTTCCGTTTCTTTATTTATATAAACGACAAACCGATGCCCAAGGTCACATTTTTTGAAAAATAAAAAGGCAGAATTTTCATCCTGCCTTTGTTGCTCGGAAAAATCAATAATTCTCGGCGTTGACCTCAAAATATGCCTGCGGATGAGCGCAGACGGGGCATTCCTCGGGAGCCGACGTTCCGACCACGATGTGACCGCAGTTGAGGCATTCCCAGACTTTGACCTCGCTCTTTTTGAATACTTCCTGCGCTTCGACATTCTTCAGTAGGGCGCGATAGCGCTCCTCGTGATGCTTTTCGATAGCCGCGACACCGCGGAATTTCTTCGCAAGCTCAACGAAGCCCTCGGCTTCGGCCGTCTTTGCGAATTCCTCGTACATATCCGTCCACTCGAAATTTTCGCCGTCAGCGGCTGCCTCGAGATTTTCGGCCGTCGTGCCGATGCCGCCGAGCTCCTTGAACCACATTTTAGCGTGCTCTTTCTCGTTGTCGGCTGTCTTTAAGAAAAGCGCGGAAATCTGCTCGTAGCCTTCCTTTTTCGCTTTCGACGCAAAATATGTGTATTTGTTTCTCGCCTGAGATTCGCCCGCAAAGGCCGCCCACAGGTTTTTCTCGGTCTTGGTGCCCGCGTATTTGTTTGCCATGA
>JAFXWT010000044.1 GCA_017542695.1 Clostridia bacterium | reverse complement strand
GGGTATTATTTGCCCTTTTACTCCCTAAAAATGCCCGAAAATGATGATAAGTGTTGTTTAATTTGCAAGAATCTGACTCCTTTTTAACGGAATTACACAAAAAATGCAAGAAAAATACTTTTGCATTCGTGGCTGAAATCCGGCTACTAATTTAGCAGCTTTGGACGGTCAACAAAAAGGATTCGGATCCTGTTACCATTGATCGTGACCGCAATGAAATCCAGATGAGTGAAAAAAGGAACCGCCGCAAAGAGCGATTCCTTCTTTACGTTAGATTTTAAGAGCGGCGTTGCGTTACGCAAAGCTTATCGTTTTCGACGTCCACGACCAACGTCGTCTCGGGGGCGACGTCTTCGCCGATAATGGCGCGGGCAAGCAGCGTCTCGACCTTGCTTTGCAAGTAACGTTTCAGCGGTCTGGCACCATAGATGGGATCGTAGCCTTCGCGGATGATCTTATCTTTGGCAGCGGGCGTGATTTCCACATCCAGTTGCTTTTCGCTCAAACGACGTTTGAGATCGGCGATCAGCAGATCCACGATACCGTCGATATTGTCGCGCGTCAGCGGTTTGTAGAAGACGATCTCATCCAAACGATTCAGGAACTCGGGGCGGAAACTGCGTTTGAGCAATCCGCTGACGGATTCACGAGCTTCTGAAGAAATTTCACCCGATTGGTCTATGCCGTCGAGGATGACGTCCGATCCGAGGTTGCTGGTCAAGATCAAGATCGTGTTTTTGAAATCCACCGTGCGTCCTTGGCTATCGGTGATGCGCCCGTCGTCCAAGACTTGCAGAAGCACGTTGAAGACGTCGGGATGCGCTTTTTCCACTTCGTCGAACAGCACCACAGAATAAGGTTTGCGGCGCACGGCTTCCGTCAGCTGTCCGCCCTCATCGTAGCCTACGTAGCCCGGAGGCGCGCCGATCAGACGAGAGACCGAATACTTTTCCATATACTCACTCATATCAATACGGATCAAGTTGTGTTCGTCATCAAAAAGGGTGGCTGCCAGCGCTTTTGCAAGCTCGGTCTTACCGACGCCGGTGGGACCCAAGAACAGGACCGATCCGATCGGGCGACGGGGATCTTGGATACCGGCGCGTGAACGCAGGATAGCGTCCGCGACCTTGTTGACGGCTTCGTCCTGCCCTATTACGCGCTGATGCAACGCTTCGTCCAAGTGGAGCAGTTTATCACGTTCCCCTTCCATCAGTTTAGCGACGGGGATCCCCGTCCAACGAGCGACGATGCGGGCGATCTCTTCCTCCGTGACTCTGTCGTGTAAGAGAGAATTCATGCTGTGCTCGGCTTTTTCCTCTTCTTCCGTCAATTCCTTTTGAAGCGCGGGCAAGCGTCCGTATTTCAGTTCGGCGGCTTTGCCGAGATCGTATTCATCCTGCGCCTTATCGATCGCCGCGCGCACCCGTTCGATCTCCTCGCGCAAGGATTGCACTTTGCCGATCGCTTGCTTTTCATTGTCCCATTTTGCTTTCATACCCGCAAATCGCTCACGATCGTTGGCGAGTTCTTCACGGATCTGTTTGAGGTGCTCCTGAGAGAGTTTGTCCGTCTCTTTGGAAAGAGCGGCTTCCTCGATTTCCAGTTGCATGATCTTTCGAGCCAAGCTATCCATCTCGGCGGGCATACTGTCGATTTCGGTCTTGATCAAAGCGCACGCTTCATCGACGAGGTCGATCGCCTTGTCGGGGAGAAAACGATCGGAGATATAGCGGTGAGATAAAGTCGCCGCGGCGATCAAAGCTTGATCTTGGATCTTTACGCCGTGATAAACTTCGTAACGTTCTTTCAGTCCGCGAAGAATGGAAATCGTGTCTTCTACGCTCGGCTCTCCGACCATAACCGGCTGGAAACGCCTTTCGAGCGCGGGATCCTTCTCCACGTATTTTCGATACTCGTTCAAAGTCGTTGCGCCGATACAATGCAACTCCCCTCGCGCGAGCATCGGCTTGAGCAGGTTGCCCGCGTCCATCGCGCCATCCGATTTGCCTGCGCCTACGATGGTGTGCAATTCATCGATAAACAGGATGATATTCCCGTCCGAAGACTTCACTTCGTTCAAGACGGCTTTCAGCCTTTCCTCGAATTCGCCGCGGAACTTTGCGCCTGCGACAAGCGCGCCCATATCAAGAGAAAAGAGTTTTCGTCCCTTCAAATTATCCGGCACATCACCCTTTACGATACGCAGGGCG
>JAFXWT010000373.1 GCA_017542695.1 Clostridia bacterium | reverse complement strand
TCCGCATGATTGTATAATAAGTATGTATGGATATTTTACCGCAAATGAAAAATAAAATCAAGACGTGTTTTGATTTTTCCCATCCGATAAACATTTGCCGACGCGTCGGCTCATAATAAAAACAAATTTTAATCCACGGAGGACACATTTTAATGTACGTACTTGTAGTAAACGCCGGAAGCTCATCTCTCAAATACCAGCTTTTTGACACGGTCAAAAAGGATATCGTCGCAAAAGGCATGTGCGAACGCATAGGCATCGACGGGAAGATCGAACACAAGAAATCGGACGGGACGAAGATCGTCCGCGAATTGCCGATGCCGAACCACTCGGTAGCGACGAAGATCGTCGTCGAAATGCTGACGGATAAAGAAAACGGCTGTATTTCCGACATGAAGGAGATCGCCGCCGTCGGTCACAGAATAGTACACGGCGGACAGTTCTTCTCCGAGAGCACGCTGATAACCGACGAAGTAATGCAGAAGCTCGAGCTCTGCCGTGATTTCGCGCCGCTCCATACGCCCGCGAGCATCATGGGAATTCAGGGATGCAAAGCGGTAATGCCCGACGTGCCGCAGGTCGCGGTATTCGACACGGCGTTCCATCAGACAATGCCCGCCGAGGCATACACGTATCCGCTCCCGTATAAGATGAGCGAGAAATACGGCATACGCAAATACGGCTTCCACGGAACGTCGCACAGATTCGTTTCCGCGGAGATGATAAAGCTTCTCGACAAGCCGGCGGCACAGACGAAGATCGTCACCTGCCACATCGGCAACGGTTCGTCGATCTCCGCCGTCATGGGCGGCAAGTGCATCGACACGACGATGGGCTTTACGCCCCTCGACGGTCTTGAAATGGGCACGCGCTGCGGCTCGATCGACCCCGCGGTCGTCACTTTCATCATGAAAAAAGAAGGTTTCACGCCTGATGAAATGAGCGATTTCATGAACAAAAAATGCGGCTTCCTCGGCGTGACCGGACAGTATTCCGACAGCCGTGACATCGAGCAGGGCATTCTTGACGGCGACGCGCGCTGCAAGCTCGCCGCCGACGTTCAGGCATATCAGATCAAGAAGTATATCGGCGCTTACGCCGCGGCGATGAACGGACTTGACGCGATCGTGTTCACCGCGGGCATGGGCGAAAATTGCCCCGAGCTCCGCGAGAGAGTATGCAAGGACATGGAATTTTACGGCATCGAGATCGACCTTGAGCTGAACAAAAAAACATGGAGACAGCCGAACATCGTCGAGCTTTCGACGAAGAACTCGAAGGTCAAAGTGTTCGTCATTCCGACCAATGAAGAACTCGTCATCGCGTCCGACACGGAAGCGATCGTAAACGGACTTGCAAAATAATACAAGTGTATAACATCAAAAAAAGCCGTGCGCCGCACGGCTTTTTTATAGTTTTCTCCAAACGGAAAAATTTTTCGGACGACCGATGGTCGCCCCTACGGTCAGTGTGCGGACGACGATGCGGGTATATTCAACGAGCGATTCGGCAGAGGGAGGTTCCCCGACGCGAAGAACGAACGCCGGGCTCTCATATCTTGCAAAAGCAAGAAAAGTACAAAGATACATAAAGAAAAAAAGGCAAAAAAGTTTTTTTGAAAAGAAAACAAAGAAAAAGTGCAATTTCCCTTGCTTTTTATTCCTCCTTATGATATAATCGAAAATAGATAAAATATAATGGGGGGGAATGGGGTCGAATTAAGCAAGCCCCGATCTCCGTTACATAAATCGGGCTAAAAACGCCCGGAAAGGACATGAATATGGCTAACAATTACAAAAGCGCGGCAGAGCTTCGTGAGGCGCTCGCAAAGCGTCAGAGCGAAGGCGCAGAAAAGCTCGCCGCTTGCGGAAAGCTGACTGCCCGCGCGAGAATGGAGCTTCTCTTCGACGAAGGAACTTTCGTCGAGATCGGCGCTTACGTGCGCCGCAAAACCACGGAGCTCGACGTCGGATCGAATGATGATTTCGAGCCGGTAGTGACGGGATACGGAGCGGTCGACGGCACGCTCGTCTATGCGTTCTCGCAGGACTTCTCGCGTCTTTCGGGCGCGCTCGGCGAGGCGCACGCGAAAAAGATCGCGGATATTTACGACATGGCACTGCGCTCCGAAGCGCCGATCGTCGGCGTGTTTGACAGCGCGGGCGCAAAAATCCTCGAGGGCGTCGACGCGCTCGCGGGATACGGAAAAATAATGGAAAAAGCGTCGGCGGCAAAGACGGCGATCCCGCAGATCGCGGTCGTCGCGGGGCCGTGCGGCGGCGCTTCCGCCGTCATCGCGCGGATGTTCGACGTTATCATAACGACAAATAACGGCTCGCTTTACATAGTTCCCTCCTCCGTCTGCGAGGACAAAGAAATCGGCACGCCCGCGCGCCTTTATCAGAGCGGCGCGTCGACATTCTCCGTCGAGAGCGAGGCGGACGCTTTCGCTCTTGTGAAAAAGATCGTTCCCTACTTCGGAACGTTCATCGAAAACACAGACGACGCAAGCCGCGCGAGCGAGATCTCATCGCTTGTCACAAGCGAAAACTACGAGGTCCGCGACGTTATCGCACAGATCGCCGACGAGGGCTCGTTCATCGAGCTGAAAGGCGGCCACGCGCGCCACATGGTGACGGGGCTCGCTTCGATAAACTCCCGCGTCGTCGGCGTGGTCGCAACAGATCCCGCCATCAAGGGCGGCGCGCTCTGCCCGTGCGCCATCGAAAAAGCGGCGGATTTCGTCGATATGTGCTCCGGATTCGAGATCCCCGTCGTGACGCTCGTCGACACGATCGGCGTGCCGCAGAAAGATCACGTCGAGGAAAAGAACGTAACAGAGAAGCTTGCGCACCTCGCCTGCTCGTACACCGGCGGGCTGTCGCCGAAAATAACGGTCATACTCGGAAAAGCGTTCGGCACGGCGTACACCGTGCTCGGCTCAAAGGCGCTCGGCGCCGACGTTGCGATTGCGCTCGACTCGGCTTGTATCGCGCCGATGTCGCCCGAAAGAGCGATCGAGTTCCTCGGCGGCGTTGACGACGAGTCGAAGAAAGCCGAAATCGCATCCGATTGGGCGGCGAAATTCGCCTCCCCCGTCGAAGCGGCGAAGGGCGGACACATCGACGACATAATCGCCCCGTCCGAGCTTCGTGCAAGGATAGCCGCCTCGCTTGAAATGCTCGCGTTTTAAGGAGGTTCTATGCTACTGATGATCGAAAACGCCGTCGGCGAAGGTTTTCGCACGCTCGGCATAGGAATAATGATAGTTATCGGCGTGCTCGCGCTTTTGATGGCGGTTCTTTATTTGCTAATCCCGCTTTTCAAAAAGATCGCAAACAAGAAGCCGAAAGAGAAAAAAGCGAAGAAAAAGAAATCTCCCGCGCCCGCCGAGGCATTAACGGCGACGCCCGCTCCCGATCCGGTCGAAGAAGACGACGGCGACATTGTGGCGGCGATAATCGCGGCGATAGCGTCCGGGAGCGGCAGAACGCCGTCTTCCCTTCGCGTCGTGTCATTCAAAAGAATAAAATAATTTCGGAGGATAGAAATGAAAAGATATACTGTAACAGTCAACGGTAAGGTTTACGACGTAACGGTCGAGGAAAATACGACGGGCGCGGCGCCCGTACAGTCGGCGGCTCCCGCATCCGCTCCCGCGCAGGCGGCGGCTCCCGCATCGCCCGCACCGGCGGCAAACGCCGAGGGAACGAAAGTCAGCGCCCCGATGCCCGGCAACGTGATCAAAGTCAACGTCGCTGTCGGCGACAGCGTCAAACGCGGCGACGTTATTTGCGTTCTCGAGGCGATGAAGATGGAAAACGAGATCACATCCCCCGTTGACGGCAAGGTGACGTTCATAGCCGCAAAAGGTTCATCTCTCCAAACAGGCGAGCTTCTCGCCGCGATAGCCTGACAAAACGCGATCGCACAACGGAGGTGATACGTTTTGCTCGAGGCACTTAAAAATTTGTGGGAGAACACCGGACTTTTCAAGTTCACCGACGCGGCGGGCAATTTCGACGTAGGGTATCTGTTAAAAACGCTTGGCATGTACGTCATTATCGCCGGACTTGTTTATCTCGCGGTGAAAAAGGGATTTGAACCGCTTCTCCTGCTACCGATAGCGTTCGGTATGCTCCTTGCGAACATTCCCGGCGCAAACATCTTCCATTCGAGCTGGTTCATCGACGGCGTGCCGACGGGCGCGCTCGCCGCGGACGGCACGGAAATACTTGCTCACGACCTCAAAAGCATAATCGGCTACGCCATCGGAAACGGCGGGCTGATTGATATACTATATATCGGCGTAAAGACAGGTCTTTACCCGTGCCTGATATTTATCGGCGTCGGCGCGATGACGGATTTCTCGCCGCTCATCGCCGATCCGAAGAGAATGTTCATGGGCGCGACGGCGCAGCTCGGCGTGTTCGTGGCGTTCTTCGGCGCACTGATGATGGGATTCACGACGCAGGAGGCGGCGGCGATCGGCATTATCGGCGGCGCGGACGGGCCGACGGCGATACAGGTCACGCGACAGCTCGCGCCGCACCTGCTCGGCGCCATAGCGATAGCGGCGTATTCGTATATGGCGCTCATCCCGATGATACAGCCGCCGTTCATGCGTCTGCTCACGACGAAGAAAGAGCGCGCCATCAAGATGGAGGCGCTTCGCCCGGTATCGAAGCTCGAGCTTGTGGCGTTTCCGATAATCGTAACTCTCGTCGTGGGACTTTTGCTCCCCGACGCGCTCCCGCTCATCGGGTGCCTGATGTTCGGCAATCTGCTTACTGTTTCGGGTAAAACCGAGCGCATCGCAAAGGCGGCGCAGAACGAGCTGATGAACATCGTGACGATATTCCTCGGCATTTCCGTCGGCGCAACGGCGAACGCAACGAGTTTCCTCGATTGGGGAACGCTCGGCATCATCGCCCTCGGACTCACGGCGTTCTGCGTTTCGACAATGGGAGGTCTGCTCGGCGGCAAGCTCATGTGCTGGCTGACAAAGGGCAAGATCAATCCGCTTATCGGTTCGGCGGGCGTTTCCGCGGTGCCGATGGCGGCGCGCGTTTCGCAGAAGGTCGGACGCGAGGAAAACCCGGACAACTATCTTCTCATGCACGCAATGGGACCGAACGTCGCGGGCGTTATCGGCTCAGCCGTCGCCGCAGGTATATTCCTTGCGCTGTTTAAGTAATTTTCGGAAAAGAGGACACATATATGGCTAAAGTCAAAATTTGCGAAACGGTTCTCCGTGACTCGCACCAGTCTCTCGTTGCGACGAGAATGACGACGGAGCAGATGCTCCCCATCCTCGAACAAATGGACAAGGTCGGCTATCACGCCCTCGAGGCGTGGGGCGGCGCGACGTTCGATGCGTGCCTCCGTTTTCTTGACGAGGATCCGTGGGATCGCCTGCGCAAGATACGCGATAAGGTCAAGAACACAAAATTACAGATGCTCTTCCGCGGACAGAACATCCTCGGATACCGCCACTATGCCGACGACGTCGTTGAGTATTTCGTACAGAAATCCATTGCCAACGGCATCGACATAATCAGAATTTTCGACGCGCTGAACGACCCGCGCAATCTCAAAACGGCGATCAACGCAACGATAAAAGAAGGCGGTCACGTTCAGGCGGCGATCAGCTACACGACGAGTCCCGCCCACTCGAACGCGGGCTTTGCCGAGTACGCAAAAGAGCTTGAAGAGATGGGCGCGAACTCCATCTGCATCAAGGATATGGCGGGACTTCTCCGACCCTACGACGCATACGAGCTCGTCAAGATGATAAAGGAAAAGGTCTCCGTCCCCGTCGAGCTTCACACACACTACACATCCGGGCTCGCGTCGATGACGGCACTTAAAGCGATCGAAGCGGGCTGCGACATCATCGACACGGCGATCTCGCCGATGGCGATGGGCACGTCCCAGCCGCCGACAGAATCGCTCGTTGCGGCTCTCGCCGGCACGGAATATGACACAGGGCTCGATCTTGCCGAGCTTGACAAAGTGTGCAAGTATTTCACGCCGATCCGCGAGGAGTTTATAAAGAAGGGGCTGCTCGATCCGAAGGTGCTGAAAGTCAACGTCAACGCGCTGATGTATCAGGTTCCGGGCGGTATGCTCTCGAACCTCATTTCCCAGCTCAAACAAGCGGGCAAATCGGAAAAACTCGACGAAGTTCTCGCCGAAGTGCCGAACGTCCGCGCCGACGCGGGCTATCCCCCGCTCGTCACTCCATCGTCGCAGATAGTCGGAACGCAGGCGGTATTCAACGTCATCGGCGGAGAGAGATACAAAATGGTCACAAAGGAATTCAAAGCGCTCGTGCGCGGCGAATACGGCAAGACATCGGTGCCGATCTCTCCCGAGTTCCAGAAGAAAATACTCGGCGACGAACAGCCAATCACGTATCGTCCCGCGGACGATCTAAAACCCGAGCTCGACACTCTGCGCGAGAAAGTCAAGCCGTGGGCAGTTCAGGACGAGGACGTTCTCTCATACGCGCTCTTTGAGCAGGTTGCGGTCAAGTTTTTCGAGAGCAGAAAAGCGAAAATGTACGCGCTCGACAAACAGAACGCCGATTTTGAGAACAAGGTCCACAATGTCTGATTTTCGCTTTGAATTTATGAACGCGGCGCCCTTTCCCGTGATCTGTCTGTCGGAAAACGGCAGCGTTACGGCGAAAAATCGCGCGGCGTATACGTATCTTAAAAGCATAAGAATGAAAAACTCGCTTTCCCTGAAAGCGAGTTTTTCCGAGTGCGGAAATATGATGCTGAAAGACGCGAATGTGCCGTTCAGATACGCCGTTTCTTTTCCCGTCGCCGTCGGCGGCGAGACTATGCGCATCTTTTTGTTCTTGCCATCCGTGCAGAGCGGCGAGATGTTTGAAAAAAACGAAAAGATCGACGAAAAACTGATCTTTGAAGCGATCGGGCGCGGAAACGCCGCGGCGGAGCCCCGGCGCATTTATGCGGAAATGGCGGAGGCGTTTTCCTCTTTCGACAGGAGCGACGCCTTGAATGGTTCGGTGACCGACGTGCCGCGCGTCGCGGAGATACTCGACAAAAAGCTGTCGTCGGGCTTTCGCGCGCTCGGATACCGGGCAACCGTCGGTTGTACCGACGATCTGACGGGGCAAAAGTATTATAAGCTGAATTTAAGCGCGCTCGTCTATTCGGTGTTGACGGCGGCGTACATAGCGATGCGGCTGTCGCAAAAAGGAACGGCGGATGTCACCGTCGATTACGACGAGCGGATCGACTGCATTTATGTCACATCGAGGTCACGGACAGCGGCGACGATGCCCGAGGGCGTTAAATGCGCCGAGGACGCGATCGCGGCGCTTGTTCCCGAATACGCGATAGAAATGATTGCGGAAAAGGCGCTCTTTCCCGAGCGGATGGAGAAAAATTGCTCGATAAACGGCGGACTTTTCACGTTCACGATACCGATCAAGGTCGATACGCGCTCGCTGAGCTTACGTTCACACGCATCGCTCTACACGCTCGAGGATATCGTCGGCAAGATGTTCGACGATTTCAGATCCGGCGCAAAAACGACGCTGAAACGAATGAGAAACGAATAATTTATACAACAGTATAAAATTACAAAAATCCCGCCATAGCGGGATTTTTATGGATTTATATTTTTGGACGACCTTTGATCGCCACGATTGTCAGCAAGTACAAAGCGATAAAAAAGCGCCTCGCGGCGCTTTTTGTTTTTGTCTTATTTCTTTTCTTCGATGTAATTTGCGACGTCGCCGACGGTGATAAGCGTCGGGATATCTTCGTCCTTGATCTCGATGCCGAACTCTTCTTCAAGGCGGAACGCAAGCTCCGCGAGTTCCAGCGAGTTTATTCCGAGGTCGGCTTCGAGCTTCGAGTCAGCCAGAATTGAATCCTCGTCGAGATTGAATTCTTCCGCAAGCATTTTTTTGATAGTGTCTAACATGATGTATCTCCTCGTAAAATTATTTTACTTTATAGCGCATTATTTTTCTTGTCGTGGTTTTTTCAAATTCTGTCTCGCGGACTTCAAGCGCGGAAATGTGCTTGAAGATCGGGAGCTTTTTGTTCACGCTTTCAATATGATCGGAAAGCGCCTGATAGATCTCATCGTCCGTCTTGCCATCGAACGCGTCCTTGTTCGGATAGATAAGAGCCGTGATGACGGTCTCGCCGTCCTCTTCCCTTTTTCGTCCGACGACCACAACCTCGGAAACGAGGTCGCTCGCACCGATATATTCTTCAAGCTCCTCGGGGAAGATATTCTTTCCGTTTGAAAGAAGAATTATGTTTTTCTTTCTTCCCGTTATGAAAATGAAATTGTCCTTGTCGATATATCCTACATCCCCCGTTCTGAACCAGCCGTCCTCGGTGAAGACGTCTGCCGTCGCCTCGGGATTCTTGAAATATCCGAGCATGACTGCGGGACCTTTGGCGCATATCTCGCCCGTTTCGTCCTCGGGATCGGCTTTGTCGATCCTCACTTCCATGTGATTTACGACGAGGCCGACGGAGTGCGGCTTCTGCCAGTTCATCGGGTTTGCCGAGATGAGCGGCGCGCATTCCGTGATGCCATACCCCTCGTAAATATTTATGCCGAAGGTTTTGAATTCGTCGATCAGCTCGGGACGGAGCGGAGCGCCGCCGCAGACGATGTAATCGAGCCGTCCGCCGAAGGCGTTCAGTATTTCGGAAAAAATCTTACGGCGCGCGACGCGCGGGAGACGCTTTGCAATGGGCATTATGCCGCGAACAAATTTCGCCTTACCCTTCTTTTCGATCTCCGACCAGATCTTCTTATGCATCGTCTCAACGTAAAGTGGGACGAGGATGAGCGCGGTGGGCTTGTATTTTCCGAAATTCTTGAGTGTGTTCTTTATCGAATCGTTGATGGCGAGCGACGCGCCGGTGTTCGGGAGCGCGATGTGGCTGATCGTCGATTCATACGTATGGTGCGCGGGAAGCACGGAAACGAACATGTCTTTTTCCGTCGTCGCCATTATGCCGCACGAGTCGATGCCCGCCGTGACGAGATTGCGCTCCGAAAGCATTACGCCCTTGCTCGTGCCCGTCGTGCCCGACGTGAAGATGATCGCGCGCATTTTATCGACGTCGGCGACGCGACCCTCGGCCGTTCTGTCGCCCTCGTCGTGCGCTTTCTTGCCGAGGGCAAGGAACGCATCGAAAGTCATGTATCTGTCACCTTGCGGCAGGTCTTCTTCCGCTCCGCCGATGCGGATGAAATATTTAACTTTTGTGAGGCGCTCCGCCGTTTCGGCGATCTTTTTGTCAAGGGACGGAGTATAGACGACGCACTCGACGTCGCACATATCGTTGAAGCCGACAAACTGCTCGGCGTTGATGTCCTTGTCGAGCGGGATGATTACGCCGTCCGCGGCGATGACGCCGAATTCGGTGCTGAAATAATCGGGATGCGTGTCGCCCGAAACGGTGACGAATTTTCCGCCGAGTCCGAGCGTCGTCAGCGCCGACGCGACGTAGTTCACGCGCTCGAGCATCTCGCGAAAGCTGACTGTCTTTTCCTCGCGGTTCTCGGTGTAGATATATCTCGGCTTTGAGCCGTACCGTTCAGCTTGATTTTTCACGTTTTCGTAGAGAGTGTCAAACTCGTGTACGACGTGAAGAGGCCCTTTCTGTTTACTCATTTTATATTCTCCGATTGAGATATTCAAAATTATCGCTTTTTAATTATACAAAAACACACACAGTTTGTCAATGTTTTTCAAAAAGTATTTTAATATTTCATCTTAACATAAAAATAAACGAGCGGGCGCGGGCAAACGGGACAGGTATTTACGCGGGGCGGAGATGTTTTTGCATTATCTCCTCATCCGTCCGGGAAGTCTATACAAAAATGAAAAACGGCTGCCGCGAGGCGGCAGCCGGAAAAAATGTTACGCTTCCTTCTCGAACATATCTTTGGACAATCCGCAGACGGGGCAGACCCAATCGTCCGGTATATCCTCAAATTTCGTTCCGGGAGCTATTCCGCTGTCGGGATCGCCGACGGCAGGATCGTAAACATAACCGCAGGGGCAAACGTATTTATCCATAATGCGTTCTCCTTTCTGTGATGGTTTGATTATACACTATTATTCCCGCTTTGTCAAGCGGATTTTGTTTTTACTCCGTCGGCACCTTTGATTTTTTGTCCATAAGTAAAAAGCATCTCCCTTCAAAACCCGTGTGTTTTATATTTTATCACAAAAAACGACAATGACAACACTTTATGAAATATATCGACATTTTTCGATGCGTATTTTTTAAGGAAAATATATGTCATTTATCATTATTTTTACAAAAAGTATAGAATTTTATAAAGATATATGATAAAATGAAATCGGAAAACGACATTTTAAGGAAGTAACGTAATGAAAAAAGCTCTGCGATTTATTTCAAATACCTTCGGCTTTGACAAACTGACAAAATATGAGAACAACTACCTGCACGACGCTAACATCCGAAGCAGCAGCTACATGGGTTTTGTCGTCATGGTCCTTGAGATATGGATGCTCATCAGACAATCGCACTCAAAAATTATTCCGAAGTACGAGGCGGGCGGCGACCTGTTGAGTCTGATCATAAAATACACGTCGAAATATTGGCTGTTCCTGCTTGTCGGTCTCGGGCTGATGCTGTTCTGCCTGTTTTATAAGCGTGATAAAAAGCTTTCCAAAGGAAAATTCATAACGCTGATGGTCGTCGGCGTTTTGTGCATTCTCTACACCTCGGTGCTCAGTCTTGAAACGTTCACAAGACCGAGCGAAACGATAACGGAGACAATGGCGAACATCATGAACGCGATGCTGATCTCGATCTACGTGTTGCTGTTTGCGATCGGCGCGGCAATCGTCACATACGCCTGCGTCAAATATTTCAGGAACAAGCGCATCGTATTCCTCGAGCATTCCGCGATCGTTTCGTTCACGCTTGTCTGCCTCGCGTTCGGGATATACGTTTCGTACAGCGACTTCTGGGGCGGAAAAGAGATCATATGCTTCCTCACGATGGTGCTTTACGTCGGCTGCCTTCTCATTTACCGTCCGTACATTTCGATCCTCGTGCTCGGCGCGAGCTTTTATGTATTCGACCGGATACTCCTTACATATAATGGCGGTGTCACGTTCAAGGATCAGGAGATCGTCATACATGGCGTTACGGAAAATATAATCTCGGGCGACACCGTGAACTACGTTACGTTCTTCGTCTCGCTGACGACGATATGCTTTGCGATCTATCATGGGCGGCTCAAAGAAGCGAGAAAATCAATGGCGCTCGAAAAAATCGCCAAAGAGGACGAGCTCACGGGGCTTTACAATTACAGATATTTCACCGAGCTGGCAAAAGATAAGGTCGCCGAGCTTACTGATAATTTCGGCGAAAACGTTTTCCTTTTCATCGACGTTCACAACTTCAAGGCGTTCAACGATCAGAGAGGATTTGAAGAGGGCGACAAATTCCTCATCAAAATCGCAAAGAGCATTTCGGATATCTTTTCGGATTCGCTCTACGCAAGGCAAGCCGACGACCATTTCGTAGTACTGACGAAAACGGAAGGCGTCACCGAAAAGCTGGGGAAGCTTAACGAACTTGTCAGGAACTACGACAACGCAATTCTCCTTGCCGTCAACTGCGGCGCTTACCGCCTTAACAGTAACAGAGAAGATCCCCGCCTTGCCATCGACAGAGCGCGATACGCCGCGCACCTCATCAAGAACCGTTTTGATACGGTATATGTCGAATACGACAAGACGATGAGCGAGGAATACCACAAGAGACTTTACATCATCAACAATATCGACAACGCCGTTGAAAACGAATGGATCGTTCCCTTCTATCAGCCGGTCGTATGGTCGGATTCAAAAGAGCTTTGCGGCTGCGAGGCGCTCGCACGCTGGATAGATCCCGTATACGGCAGACTGTCGCCGGTCGAGTTCATCCCCGTGCTCGAGGAATACCGTCTGATACATAAGCTCGACAAGTCGATCTTCGAGTCGGTATGCAAAGATCTGCGCGCCGCGATCGACGCGGGCAAGCCCGTCGTTCCGGTATCGCTGAATTTCTCGCGCCTTGACTTTGAACTGATGGACGCGGTCGGCGAGCTTGAAAACCTCGTGAAGAAATACAATATTCCCAAAGAATTCATCCACGTTGAAGTTACGGAGAGCGCACTGACAGACAATTTCTCGGCGCTAAGCGAAGCTATGAACCGCATCAAAGAGCTCGGTTACGCGCTCTGGCTCGACGATTTCGGAAGCGGGTACTCTTCCCTCAACGTACTGAAAGATTATCAGTTCGACGTCATCAAGCTCGATATGCGCTTCCTTTCCAACCTCGAAAACAACGAAAAATCGAGAACGCTCATTGACTGTATAATTCAAATGGCGAACAGGATAAATATGCTCACGCTGACGGAAGGCGTAGAGACGGAGTTCCAGGCGGAATTTCTCAGCAAGATCGGTTGCGATCGCCTGCAGGGATATCTGTTCGGCAAGCCGATACCGAAAGAAGTTCTCAACGATCGAGTCGGAAAAGGAGAGCTTACCGTATCGGGCAAATATCTGTGATAAAAAACGCAAACCGAAAAATGAAAACCGTCCGTGTCGAAAGATACGGACGGTTTTTGTTGATCATCGCATAACGGCAAAAGATAATAATATTTTTTCATTATTACTGTTGACAATTCGGAGCGATTGTGATACAATAATCAAGCACGAAAAAAATGCGCTTGTAGCTCAGTGGATAGAGTGCCCGGCTACGAACCGGTAGGTCGAGGGTTCGAATCCCCCCAGGCGCGCCAAAAATACTCACGCCGCTTTTGCGGTGTGAGTATTTTTTTCTATTATACTTGCAAAATCACAAAAAATCTGATAAAATCAATAAAAAACAGCGTGATTTTTCGCTGCGCAACCTATAGTTTCCCCCTTTGTAAAGCAAAATCGGTGGAAAACGAGAGTGTGGCATGGTAAAATGCAATCACAAACAGCAGGAGGTGAAAATATGAACATCAAAACAGCAGACAGACTTGCGGAGCTTCGCAGATCGCGCGGATTATCGCAGGAGGAACTTGCCGAAAAGCTCGGCGTATCAAGGCAGGCGATATCCAAATGGGAGCGCGCCGAGTCCGCGCCCGACACGGATAACCTCATCGAACTTGCGAAAATATACGGCGTGACTCTTGACGAACTGTTATTCGGCGAGTCTCAAAAAAACGAAAAAGACGAAGAAAAGTCGATCGAGGAGCAGTCGGTTCAGGAAGAGATCGAAAACAACAGCGAAAAAAGTGAATCAAGCGACGAAAAAAACGATGACGACGATAGAGTGAATTATTTCAATATTCTATATCCCGCGTTTACGATAATCGTCACAATAGCTTACTTGTTATTGGGCTTTTTCCTGCCCGGAGGCAAAGGTTGGTCGGGATATTGGTTTCTTTTCATATTGATCCCCGTCGTTGGTTCGATCGGCACTATGATTCAGACGAAAAGGATTGCGATTTTCAATTATCCTTGCCTTGCGACAGCAATTTTTTGTGCAGTCGGTTCGATTGCAGGCGTGTGGCATCCGACGTGGGTGATTTTTATAACGATACCCGTTTTTTACATCATTGCAAATGCGTTTGACAAAAACAAATTAAATTCAAACAAAAGACATCCAAAAGACAACACTGTCAATAAATGATCCGTAACAGTCAGACATTCGGAGAAAAATAAAACTAATAAAAAATATTTGCGCCCGCTTATCATATTCTCTAATGTTTTTTCATTTGTCGATACCGCATTTTCAGCCCATGAAAAAGCGCCAAAGGCGCTTTTTTCTTTATCAAAAATAAATTTCGATTTTTTATAAAAAACTTGCCGAAAACCCTTGCCAAATCTATTTTTGTTTGATATAATACAGATGTATACAAATTAATATGCTGTTTTGTATGTTTTATACGGATGTATAAGAATATACTTCGCTTTTTCGGAGAAGATATTACAAAAACTTTTCCGAGGCGAAAATGAAAATTATAAAGATTTTTTTATCGGCTTTGTGCGCGGCGACGGCGGTGATCCTGCCGTCGGGCGACTTCAAAGCGGCCGAGAGCCGCTGTCTCATTGACAACGTAGTTTTCTTCGGCGACTCGACAACAGCGCACCTGTGCGTGCGCGGAGGAATACCGCGCGAGCGCGTTTGGTCCGGCGAGGGAAGCACGATGCTCTTTACGTCGGTCAGCGACAAATCGGTCAAGATCGGCAGCGAAATGATGTCGCTTGCTGAGGCGGCGGCGCGATACCGTCCGAAGATACTCGTCATCACCGTCGGCGCGTCCGGCGGGGCCGGCTTTTTGAAAGAAAGCCGCTTCAAGTCGATCTACCGAAAAATGCTCGACGGAGTGAGGATAGCGTCACCCGAAACGAAGATCATCGTTCAATCGATCTATCCACTTTCGGACAAATCGGTAAAATACTACAAAAAGCTGACGCGGCAGGCGGTCGTCGAGGCAAATTCATGGATAAAGGACGTTTGCTTTGATGAAAACGTGCCGTTTATCGACGCGCACTCGCTTCTCGTCGGAGACAACGGATACCTGCGCCCCGAATTTCAGAACGACGAATATCTGCATTTGACGGCGGCGGCGTACAGGGTGATACTGAACAACATCGAAACATATCTTGAGATGCACAAGGACGTATATAACTCATAAATTTATTGAAAGGAACGAAAAAATGTCAAAGGATCTGGGCAAAAAAATCAAAATTCTCGCGATATTCATAGGGATAATCGGCGCGCTTAGCTGTCTTATCATGGCGTTTTCAAATCTCGGCAATCAGAACTACGCCGTTCTGATCGCATGGATATTCCTCGCCATAGGATGCGTGCTGCTCATTCTTCCCCTCTCTGCTGTCGGCTCGCTCGTCAGCGACATCGCGGAGCAGAGAGAAAAGACGCAGATCCTTTCCGATAAGATGGCGAAGCTTTCGCGTCAGGGCGGCGAAACGCCCGCGGACAAATTCTCGCCCTCCGGCAGAATAAAGATACAGAAATTCCCGCAGACGGCAATGCGGCAGACGATGCCGCCCGTAACGCAGATCAAGCCGCAGAACACGGGCTCGGCCAACTCGCCGTCCGACGATTTTACGCGCTCGCTCGACCCGAAAACGATCGAGGACGGACCGAAAGGTCAGACGACTCAATCCGGTATAACATCGCAGCAAAGCGCGTCGCGCCGCGCATACGAGCCGCCCCGCAGAAGCGACACGACAGACGCGATCTCGGTCGAACCGTCGTCAACGCTCAAAGACGCTTTCAGGCAGTCGGGCTCGCAGCCGACAGTTTCGTCGTCTACCTTCCTCAACACAACGGGTATCGACACATTTGCGATAAACAGGCGCGTCGGAGCAGTGATAAAGGCGCTCAGGAGCACCACGTCGACGATCTCTGCGGGCGGTCTTCACTCGGCTGTCGTATTTTCGAGCGGACGATGCTCCGCGATCGGCTACACTACATACGGTCAGTGCAATGTATCAAACTGGGGCGGCATGATCTCTGTTTCCGCAGGCAATCATCACACAGTCGGTCTTAAATCGAATGGAACGTGCATCGCAACGGGATATAACGGCTACGGTCAGTGCAACGTCTCCGATTGGTCGGGAGTCTGCCAGATAGCGACGGGCGTCGGTCACACGGTCGGTCTTCTCGAAAACGGAACGTGCGTAGCAACGGGCGACAACACATACGGTCAGTGCAATGTTTTCGACTGGACGGACATCGTTTCGATAGTCGCGGGCAACAATTATACGGTCGGCCTTAAAGTTGACGGAACGATCGTTGCCGTCGGTGCGAATACGGACGGTCAGTGGGGCGCAATCAAATGGGGCAGCATTTCAGCTGTCGCCGCGGGCGGATTCCACACAGTAGGGCTTAAAAATGACGGGACGTGCGTCGCGGTCGGCAACGACGCGAATAATCAGTGCGACGTCAGCCGCTGGACGAGAGTCAGAGCGATCGCCGCAGGCAACTACCACACTGTCGCTCTTCTTTCCGACGGAACGTGCGTTGCAACGGGATATAACGGCTACGGCCAGTGCGACGTGTTTGAATGGAAAAACATCGTCTCCATCTCTGCCGGACGAAATCACACGCTCGGACTTATGGCGAACGGTCACGTCGTCGCCGCGGGCGATAACACTCACGGTCAGTGCAACGTCGCGGAATGGAACGGCGTGAGACTTCCGAAACAATAATGTGAATTGATACATTAAGTCATCCTATGGCGGTGCTCCGTCCGGGGAATGACTTTTTGTTTTGAATAAAATTCATTTTGAAGGGCGCACATAAAAACAACGAAAACTTTAATTGCAACACTTCTTGCGGTTGCTTGCATGGCGTCGGTATTCGCGCTTACATCGTGCGATTTCGAGCTCGGTGGCACGGAAACATGGGAATACAGCGCAGACAACATGGAAAGCGCGATCGAGCTTTACAACATTTTCTTTAAGGGAACGGCAGAAGAAAAAAATCAGATCGTCACAGTCAAAAGCGACGAATCGGTTATCTTTGTGGAAAATATTGACGGCACATCAGAATACATTGAGTACACGAACGGAGCAAAGACATCTGTCATCACGCTGACGTTCACATACGGCGACGCGAAGGTCACTATTCCCGATATTTCCGATTGGTCGCGGCAGGAAACAAATGATTAAAACAGAAATTTAATAGTAAAAAAATCCGACGGTTTCCCGTCGGATCTTTTTGTTTGTAAAAGAGTTATTCTGCGGCGTAAACGCTTACCTGCTTTTTGTTGCCGGAAACGCGCTCGAATTTAACAACGCCGTTGATAAGAGCATAAAGCGTGTCGTCGCTGCCACGGCCCACGTTATTGCCGGGGCGGACGTTCGTGCCTCTCTGTCTTATGATGATATTGCCTGCAAGAACAGACGCGCCGTCGGATTTCTTTACACCGAGTCTCTGAGCGTTACTGTCGCGGCCGTTCTTTGTCGAGCCGACACCTTTTTTATGTGCAAAAAACTGCAAGCTGATCTTTAACATTGTGTGTTCCTCCGTTTTAGTTATTCGACTTTCAGTCCGAGCCGTACGGTTTTTCCTCGACGTCAACGTCGAGATAGTCGTAGTAATCTTCCATCATATCGTTAAGTTGGAGATAGTAGCTGTAAAACAGTCCCGAAATGGCAAACTGCTTTTCGTTTGTTTCGGCGTAATCGGGGATCGCTTCCTTGGCCGTGACGGTGATATCCGTCGTTTCGTCGTCGATCTCGTATTTCACGTCGGACGCCCACACAACCTCGATGGTGTTGATAATGAGCATCGTCATCGCCGAGAGCGCCGCGCAGACGATATCCTTGCCCGCGTCGTCAAATCCCGCGTGACCTACCTCGTGGAAACCGTAATAGTTGTCTCCGTCTTTGTAAAATATGACTTTTGTCATTTCAGATCACTGCCGATCAAGCGAAGATCTTCTCGATCTGAACCTTTGTATAGGGCTGTCTGTGACCGAGCTTCTTCTTTTCGTTTTTCTTGGATTTGTACTTCATAACGTAGATCTTCTTGGATTTACCGTTCTTAAGTACGTTTGCCGTAACGTAAGCGCCTTCTACTGTCGGCGTTCCTGCTACGAATGTTTCTCCCGAAACGGCGAGAACAGTGTCAAATTTAACGGATTTGCCTTCTTCGGCGTCGAGCTTCTCAACGAAGATAACGTC
Organism: Clostridia bacterium; assembly: GCA_017542695.1. The sequence continues at coordinate 2,592 of JAFXWT010000373.1, read as the reverse complement.
GCCTTCCTGAACTTTGTACTGCTTTCCGCCTGTTACTATTACTGCGTACACGAAAAGCACCTCTCTTTCATTATGACTCGCTAAATGAGGCAGCGCGGAGCGCGTTTTCAAAAGCCCCAAAATTATGCGGCAGTTTATTGTATCATATGTTGGGGGATTTGTCAAGAGGTTTCGGGGATTTTATCGAGGCGGGGCGGGATTTTTTTGCGTTTTCCGTATGCAAGATATATTATACGTTTGTATAAATTAAAAAAGTCAGCCGTGGGCTGACTTTTTTAATTTATTTTGCGTTGCGAAAAAAGAGGGCGACCACACATGGTCGCCACTACATATAAGGCAATTCAATCCTTGAACTCGAAAGTGCTCGACAAAAGTTGCACTTTTTCTTTTGTGACGACGAGCATACCGCCGGCGCAGTCTGCATGGCGTGCGTCGCCGTTTTCGAGGTAGACGCGGACTTCACCCGCTTTCAGCGCCGTGCAGAGAGGGATATGGTCGGCGAGGACGGAAAGCGAGCCGTCTATCGCCGGCACGGAAAGCTGGACGGCGGGGCCGTCGAATTTCTTTCCCGCGGGGGTGACTATTTCAAGCGGGTACGTTTTCATAAGCCCGCGCTCCCGGATTTAGATTTGGCGACAGCTTCGTCGATCGTGCCGACAAACATGAACGCCGATTCCGGCAGATCGTCGTGCTTGCCGTCGATGATCTCACGGAAGCCGCGGATCGTCTCCTTGAGCGGCACATATTTGCCTTCAAGTCCCGTAAATTTCTCGGCGACGGTGAAAGACTGCGAAAGGAAACGCTGGACTTTTCTCGCGCGGCTGACGGTGAGCTTGTCTTCCTCGCTCAGCTCGTCCATGCCCATGATGGCGATGATGTCCTGAAGCTCGTTATATCTCTGGAGTATGCGCTGAACGTCGCGCGCGACGCGGTAATGTTCCTCGCCGACGACGTCGGGCGAGAGGATACGGCTCGTCGAATCGAGCGGATCGACGGCGGGATAAATGCCCATCGAGGCGATGGCGCGGGAAAGTACCGTCGTCGCGTCAAGGTGGGCAAAAGTCGTCGCGGGGGCGGGGTCGGTAAGGTCGTCCGCGGGGACGTAGACCGCCTGTACGGACGTGATCGAGCCGCGCTTTGTCGACGTGATGCGTTCTTGTAAAATTCCCATTTCCGTCGCCAGTGTCGGCTGGTATCCGACGGCGGACGGCATACGTCCGAGAAGCGCGGAAACCTCGCTGCCCGCCTGTGTGAATCTGAATATGTTGTCGATGAAAAGGAGCACGTCCTGCCCTTCTCTGTCGCGGAAATATTCCGCCATCGTCAGTCCCGAAAGACCGACGCGCATTCTCGCGCCGGGCGGCTCGTTCATCTGACCGTAGACGAGCGCCGTTTTGTCGATGACGCCCGAATCTATCATTTCGTTATAGAGGTCGTTGCCCTCGCGCGTGCGCTCGCCGACGCCCGTGAATACGGAAATGCCGCCGTGCTGCTTTGCGATATTGTTGATAAGCTCCATAATGAGCACAGTTTTGCCGACTCCCGCGCCGCCGAAAAGACCGATCTTGCCGCCCTTGGCGTAGGGGCAAATGAGGTCGACGACCTTGATGCCCGTTTCGAGAATTTCGGTAGATGTGACTTGTTCTTCATACGTCGGAGGCTGACGGTGTATCTCCCAGCGCTCGCAATTTTCCGGCGCGGGCTTTTCGTCGACGGGCTCGCCGAGCACGTTGAAGATGCGGCCGAGCGTCTCTTTGCCGACGGGGACGGATATTCCGTGTCCCATGTCGACGGCGTCTGCGCCGCGGACGAGTCCGTCCGTTGACGACATGGCGATACAGCGAACGACGTTGTCGCCGATGTGCTGTGCGACCTCGACGGTGAGCTCCTTGTCTCCTTTTTGGATTTTCAGCGCGCTTAAAATTTCGGGAAGTTCGCCGTCGGCAAAGCGCACGTCAACGACAGGTCCCATGACCTGCGTGACTTTTCCGATGCGATTTGTGCTTTGATTTTCCACTGTTTTCTCCTTTTTCAGCTCGTTGCCGAGCCGCCGATGATCTCGGTGATCTCCTGAGTGATCGCGCTCTGGCGCGCGCGGTTGTATCTCAGCCCGAGGGCGTCTATCATTTCGGCCGCGTTCTTCGACGCGGAATCCATCGCCGTGCGGCGCGCCGACAGCTCGCTCGCAAAGCTCTCGCAAACGGCGCCGTACGTCATTCCCGAAATATACTCGGGTATTACCGCAGAAAGCACTGCCCCGCTGCTCGGCTCGAAAAGTGTGTATCTTGTCGGTTTTTCGCACTCGTCGAGTGGCAGAAGTTTCTTTGTCGTCGGCTCCTGCGAGAGCATTGTGTGATACTTTGTGAATATCACGTACAGTCCGTCGATCTCGCCTTTGGCGAATTTGTCTTTCAGCTCCGCACCGAGCGCCGCCGCGTCGGCAAGGGCCATTTCGCCGCGCAGCACGGGCAGCATTTCCTTGTAGCCCAGGCCCTGCATGCTCTGCGCGTCGGGGGACAATCCGGCGTCGAGGAGGCCGCGCACTTCATCCGGCAACCCTTCCCGGATCATCTGATCCACGCGCAAATCGAC
>JAFXWT010000372.1 GCA_017542695.1 Clostridia bacterium | reverse complement strand
TCAGGCAAAGATTTCGTCGGCGGCGGAGTTGTCGGCGGCGTTATCGCCGTTTTGATGATAAGCATCGTCGGCGAGACGGGCGCAATAATATTCTCCGTCCTTTTCTTCTCCATACTCGTCATGTGCCTGTTCGGAGTGACGCCCGCGACGATCTGGAACAGAGTCAAATTCTATATCATCCGTCAGAGCGAAAGACGCGCATCCCCGGAAAGAGCGGCGAAAAGAGCCGAAAAAAGAGCCGAAAGACATAAAAGATCATCAAAAAAACAAGCGTATACCGGCCCGATCTACACATCGTATTCAAACTACGGACAAAGCGGGCGCACCGTCGTCAAAGGGCAAAAGCGTCGCCCCGAGGATGAATACGACATCGACGACGTCAATGTCGACGACCGCACGCGCAAGATGAACAATATCGACAGCTTTGCTCTCTCCGACACGGCGGAGCTCGCCGTCTACGACGAAACGCTCGTCCCGGCGAACAGAAAAAGCGACATCGAGCTCACCGATTTCTTCGATACTCCGACGGACGACTATCTGCGCGACAAATTCGACAATTCGGCAGAGAAGCTGGCCGACACGGACGAGATCGGCACGGAAGCGTCGCTCGATATAGAAACGCCAAAAAACGACACGCTCGAAGTCAGGCGCACGCGCACGCGCCGTGCTCCCGTCGCTGTCGAGCCGCCGATGCCCGAAACGCCCGAGACTCCGTCGTATATGTTCCCGCCGATAGAATTTTTACATTACATCCACACGAGCAACGAGGGCAACATTGAGCATGAGCTGCAGATGAACGCGCAAAAGCTCGTCGAAACGCTTGAAAGCTTTAATATCCATACAAAAGTGGTCAATATCTCGCGCGGCCCCGCCGTCACGAGATATGAAATAGCGCCCGAGATCGGAACAAGAGTCTCCGCCATAGTCAACCGCGTGGACGATATCTCTCTCGGGCTGGCGTCGAGCGTGCTCATCGAGGGCGTCATCCCCGGCAAGAGCGCGATCGGCATCGAGGTGCCGAACAAGAATGTTTCGATGGTCTACCTGCGCGAGCTGATCGACGACGACCAGTTCCGCGAGGCAAAGAGCAAGCTCACGACCTCTCTCGGAATCGACCTCACGGGTACGAAGATATACCTCAACGTGTCGAAAATGCCGCACCTGCTCATCGCGGGCGCGACGGGCACCGGTAAATCGGTGTGCATGAACTCGCTCATTGTCAGTCTGCTATACAAATCGACTCCCGACGAGGTGAAATTCATCCTCATCGACCCGAAAAAAGTCGAGTTCAACATTTACGACGGGTTGCCGCATCTGCTCGTTCCCGTTGTGTCCGATCCGAAAAAGGCGGCAGGCGCGCTCAACTGGTGCGTGACCGAGATGGAGCGCCGCTACGATATCCTCGAAGCGACGGGCAAGAGAAACCTCGAACAGTACAACGAGGCGACGGCGAACGATCCGTCCGCCGAAAAACTTCCTCAGATAGTCATCATCATCGACGAGCTTGCCGACCTTATGCTTACGGCGCGCGACGTCGTCGAAACTTCCATCGCCCGCATAGCCGCCAAGGCGCGGGCTGCGGGAATGCACCTGATCATAGGCACACAGCGCCCGTCTGTCGATGTCATCACGGGTACGATCAAAGCGAACATCCCGTCGCGTATCGCGTGCACGGTCAAATCGCAGATCGACTCGCGCACGATCCTCGACCAACCGGGAGCCGAAAAGCTCATCGGGCGCGGCGATATGCTTTACGCGCCTGTCGGCGCGCGTCTGCCGATGCGCGTTCAGGGCGCTTACGTCGACGACGAAGAGATAAAGAAGATAGTCGAATTCATCAAGGAACACGCGGGGTCGTGCGTGTACGACCGCGAGATCGCGGAGCAGATCGAAAAAGAAGCCGAAATGTGCGGACGCAAGGGCAAAATGCCCGGCGAGGGCGGAAACGGCGACGAGGAAGAGGACGATCCGATGCTCGACGACGCGATCAAACTCGCCATCGAGGAAAAGAAGATATCGACCTCTCTCATCCAGCGCCGACTCCAACTCGGCTACGGCCGCGCCGCGAAGCTCATCGACGTTATGGAAGCGCGCGGCATAGTCAGCGCGCCGAACGGGCAGAAGCCGCGCGACGTGCTGATCTCGTACGAGGACTACCTCGAAATGTCGATGAACAAGGATTGAAACGTTACGAAACGGAGAATGTAAAATGGGAAAACTTATAGCGATAGACGGGCTTGACGGCTCGGGAAAAAGTACGCAGTGCGAGCTTTTATATAACGAGCTCACGGCGCAGGGAAAAAACGTCAGACTCGTGTCGTTCCCGAGATACGATAGCGTCGGCGCGACGTTTGTCAAACTCTATCTCGACGGTAAACTCGGAAGCGACCCCGGCGACACGAACCCATACGCCGCATCGACGTTTTACGCTGTCGACAGATATTATTCCTACCGCACCGAGTGGGAGGAGTTCTATAATGAACCCGATTCCGTCATCATAGCGGCGAGATATACGACGGCGAACGCCGTCCATCAGCTGTCGAAGCTCGAGCGCGACGATTGGGACGATTTTCTTTCGTGGCTTGTCGATTTTGAGTACGTCAAGCTCGGACTTCCGAAGCCCGATCTTGTGCTTTATCTTGAAATGAAGCCCGAAATATCGCGTGAGCTCATCAAGCGCCGCAACATTGAGACGGGCGCGCAGAGCGATATCCACGAAAAAAACGAAGATTATCTGAACGCCTGCTACAAGGCGGCGCTCTACTCGTCCGACAAAATGGGCTGGGAACGCATCTCGTGCTACGACGGCAAGGACCCGCTCACGATCGACGAGATACAGGCGAAGATAATGGAAAAGGTCGTCATGCTTCTCGACGTGGAGGAATGATATGAAAAAGGTACTTATTTTATTTGCAAACGGAACGGAAGAGGTCGAGGCGCTTACCCCGCTCGACTATCTTCGCCGCGCGGGCGCCGACGTCACGCTCGTCGGCGTGGGCGGTGAATATCCCGTCGGCTCTCACAAAATAACGGTCAAAGCCGACGTGCCGCTCGACGCGCTCGACGAAAGCGCGGATTTCGATATGCTCGTCATCCCCGGCGGAATGCCCGGAACGAACAACATAGAAGCGTCGGAAAAGGCGCAGGCGCTGATCACCCGCGCCGAAAAAGAACATAAACTCATCGGTGCGATATGCGCCGCGCCGAAGATACTCGGCGCACGCGGTATTCTGAAGGGGAAAAATGCGACGTGCTATCCCGGCTTTGAAAATTTCCTTGTCGGAGCCGAGATATCAAGTGACAAGGCGGTCAGATGTGACAACGTGATCACGGCGACGGGCGCGGGAGCGGCTAACGAATTCGCGCTCATGCTCATATCGGCGCTGTACGGCGATGATACCGCCGACAAGATCGGAGCATCGGTCAGATTCTTCATCTGACGGCGTTTTTGGAGGAGAAATGTACGAGATCAGAAAACACAAAAGCGATATTAGAGAATTTCATCTCGCCGCGCGCCGTGAAATAACGGCGGATAAGCGCGCCGAGCTCGATGATAAGATATGCCGCGCCGTACTTGCGAGCGCGACGTACAGATATGCCGACACCATACTCATGTACTATGCGAAAGACGACGAGGTGAACATAAACGCCGTCGCGTGGGAAGCCGTGAAAGCGGGCAAAAAGGTCGCTTTTCCAAAGACGAACCCCGAGGACAGAACGATGGTGTTCCGCTTTGTCACGAGCGAGGACGATTTTGAAAACGGCGCGCTCGGACTGCGCGAGCCGAAGGACGGTCTGCCTGAGTTCGAGGTGACGGGAGAGCTTCAGAGCAGCGTTATATGCATCATTCCCGCCGTCGTCTACGACAAAAAAGGTTTCCGCATCGGATACGGCGGCGGCTATTACGACAGATACCTTTCCTCGTTCAAGGGGACGAAGGTCGGCGTCGAATATTACGATTTCATCGTCGGGGAAGTGCCGCACGGTCGCTTCGACCTCGCCGTTGACGTCATAATTTCCGAAAAGGGCATCTATCCGAAAAAATCATAATAATTGCGTTGCTTTCGGCGAACAATACCGTCGGAGGCAACACTTATGAAGAGAAGATTTTTTATTTACCTCGCTACCGCAATCCTTGCGGGCGCGCTCGCGGCGGGACTTATGATTTGTGCCGCAAACGACGCGCTTGCGCTGAACAAAAACGGGGATGCGATAAGCGTTGAAATACCGCGCGACTGCGGCGCGCGCGAGCTGTCGGCTTTGCTTTCGCGCGAAAAGATAATTGACCTGCCGCTCGTGTTCCGAATATACTCGGCTCTTCGCGGCAAAAATGAATTCAAAGCGGGAACTCACACGCTCGCGCGCTCGATGAGCTACGACGAGATATTCATCGCGCTCTCGGGCAAAAAAGCGCGCACCGAAATAAAAATAACGATACCGGAAGGCGCGTACACCGACGATATAGTCGATATCTTCCTTTCTCACGGAATCGGCACGCGCGAGGGCTTTGTCGCGGCGCTCGACGACGATTACGGCTACGACTATATCCCCGAAAAGACGCGCGGAAGAACTCACCGCGTCGACGGATATCTTTTCCCCGACACGTACCTTTTCTACTCCGACAGCACGGAGCGGGATGTCATCGGGAAAATGATAAACAATTTCGATGCGAAATTCACCGAAAAAATGCGCGCGGCAGCAAAAGCGAGCGGGCTTACGGTCGATGAATGCGTCGCGCTCGCGTCGGTCATACAGCGCGAAGCGTACTACACCGCCGAAATGGCGGCGCTCTCGTCGGTTCTCCATAATCGCCTGTCGAGCCGCACGCTCCGCCGCCTCGAATGCGACGCGACGGTGACGTACGCGCACAGAACAAGCGATTTCACCGGCGACTTTCTCTCGATAGACAGCCCGTACAACACTTATAAATATGAAGGTCTTCCGCCCGGCGCGATATGCTCGCCGGGGCTCGCCGCGCTGACCGCCGCGGCATATCCGAAAAAGACGGAATACTATTATTTTTTCTCAAAGAGCGACAATACGTTCGTATTTTCAAAGACTTACGGAGAGCATATCGCAGGGCTTCGGAAATACGGCGTCGGAAAGGAAAGGACACAATGACGGAACTACTTTCTCCCGCGGGCAATCCCGAAAAAATGCGCGCCGCCCTGCTTTACGGGGCGGACGCGGTATACCTCGCCGGAAAGCGCTTCGGAATGCGCGCGGCGGCGGATAATTTCACGCTGGACGAGCTCGACGAGGCGCTTGAGCACGCTCACTCGCTCGGCAAGAAAATATACCTGACCCTCAACACGCTTCCGCGAGAGGACGAGCTTCTGACGCTCGACGAGTTCATCGCCGAGCTGTCCCGTCTCGGGCACGGAGGGCTCGACGGAGTCATCGTCGCCGACCTCGGCGTGTTCGCATCGGTGAAAAAGCTGATTCCGGACGTGCCCGTACATATTTCGACTCAAGCGGGCGTCGTCAATTCCGAAACGGCGAAGATGTTTTATAATATGGGTGCGACGCGCGTCGTTCTCGCTCGAGAGATATCTCTTGAAGAGATTAAGCGTCTGCGCGAGAACATCCCGCCGGAGCTTGAGATCGAGGCGTTCGTTCACGGCTCGATGTGCGTTTCGTTCAGCGGACGTTGCCTTCTCTCAAACAACCTCGTCGGGCGCGACGCGAACCGCGGAATGTGCGCCCAGCCGTGCCGATGGAACTACACGATCCGCGAGGAAAAGCGCCCCGATATGCCGTTCCCGATCGTACAGGAGCGCGAGGGCACGTACATAATGTCGTCGAAAGATATGTGCATGGTCGAGCATATCCCCGAACTGATCGAAGCTGGCATTTCGTCGTTTAAGATCGAGGGGCGCATGAAGAGCGCGTATTACACCGCCGTCGTCACCAACGCCTACCGCGCCGCGATCGACGGGTATATGAAAGATAAACAAAATTACAAATTCGATCCCGCATGGCTCGGCGAGCTCGACTCGGTCAGCCACCGCGAATACTGCACGGGGTATTTCTACGACGATCCGATGCGGAACGCCCAGCTTTGCACGCAGCCGGGTTATATGCGCGAAAAGGCATATATCGCCGTCTGCGACGGGTACGACGGGAAAACGGGTACGGCGACGTTCATCCAGCGCAACCGCCTTCTTGACGGCGACGAAGTCGAGATCATTTCTCCCGGAAAGCTCGGCCGCGCGTTCAGGGTCGATGGGATATGGGACGAGCAAGGCGAAAAGATCGCGTCAGCCCCGCACCCGATGATGCGCTTTTCCGTCCGCGTGCCGTTCGAAGTCAAAGTCGGCGACATCATGCGCGGCGGAAATTGAAAAACCGAAATAATTGAGGGCGGTCAAGCGGCATGCTTGCGAGCTTCTTTTTGTATCTTTTCTTGCGCGAGCAAGAAAAGTACAGACCTTTTTGCAAAAAAATATTGCAAAAACATCCAAATGGTGATATACTTAATCGGATATAAAAAAATAATCATATATAAAGGAGTATAAAAATCATGACCTACAACAAAAAATCCATCGAAGACATTGACGTTGCCGGCAAGAGAGTCCTTGTCAGATGTGACTTCAACGTTCCCGTAAAAGACGGCGTCATCACATCGGATAAGAGAATAACGGAAGCGCTCCCGACGATCAAATACCTCGTCGACAAGAAGTGCAAAGTCGTTCTTTGCTCGCACATGGGCAAGCCGCACAACATCTTCGACAAAGAAGTAAAGCTGAACAAAAAAGAACTCGCTAAGATCGCCGAGCTCCCCGAAGCAGAGCAGGCCGACGCTACGGCAAAGGCGCTCAAAAAAGCCGAGGGCGACAAGGAGAAATTTTCCCTTAAGATAGTTGCCGACAGACTTAACGAGCTCCTCGGCGGCATCGTTACATTCGCAGAGGACACGGTCGGTCCGGACGCACAGGCGAAGGTCGCCGCGCTCGAAGGCGGCAAGATCGTCCTCCTCGAAAACACCCGCTTTACAAAAGGCGAAGAGAAGAACGATGAAAAGTTCTCCAAAGAACTCGCACAGTTCGGAGAAGTATTCGTAAACGACGCATTCGGCACGGCTCATCGCGCTCACGCTTCGACGGCGGGCGTCGCTATGTACGGCGGACTTCCGGCAGTATGCGGCTACCTCATACAGAAGGAGATCACGGTCATGGGCAAGGCCCTCGAAGATCCGAAGCGCCCGTTCGTAGCCGTGCTCGGCGGCGCGAAAGTCTCCGATAAGATCGGCGTTATCAACAACCTTCTCGAAAAGGTCGATATGCTCATCGTCGGCGGCGGCATGGCGTATACGTTCCTCAAATCTCAGGGACACGAGATCGGCACGTCCATCTGCGAAGACGACAAGCTCGACCTCGCGCGTGAGCTTCTTGCAAAAGCAAGAGAAAAAGGCGTTGCGTTCATCCTCCCCGTTGACAATATCATCGGCAGAGAATACGACGAGAACACCGTCAACATGAGAATCTACTCCGACGCCATTCCGGATGGCTGGATGGGACTTGACATCGGCGAAAAGACGCGTGAACTCTTCTCGAAATCGCTCGTCGGCGCCGGCACGGTCGTATGGAACGGACCTATGGGCGTTTCCGAGTGGAAGAACTTTGAGGGCGGCACGTGCGCGGTTGCCGAAGCGATCGCACAGAGCGGCGCGATCTCCATCATCGGCGGCGGAGACAGCGCGGCTGCTATCGAAAAGCTCGGCTATGCCGACAAGATGACGCACATCTCCACAGGCGGCGGCGCGTCGCTTGAATTCCTCGAAGGGCTGGAACTCCCGGGCATCGCTTGCCTTGAAGATAAATAATTCCGGAGGCGCATCATGGAAAAGACGAAAAGAGCCGCTGTCATTGCGGGCAACTGGAAAATGAACATGACTCCGTCGCAGACGGCGGAGTTTATGAAAGAACTCGCGCCTAAAGTCGCGGGACTTGACGGATGCAAGATCGTTCTCTGCGTTCCGTTCGTCGACATCGCGTCGGCGATCGAAGCGACAAAGGGAACGAACATCGAGATCGGCGCCGAGAATATCCACTGGGCTGAAAAGGGAGCGTTCACGGGTGAAATTTCGGGCGCAATGCTTTCCGAATGCGGCGTGAAATACGTCATCGTCGGTCACAGCGAGCGCCGTCAGTATTTCGGCGAAACGGACGTGACGGTCAATCAGAGAGTCAAAGCGGGACTTGCCGCAGGACTCAAAGTTATCCTCTGCGTCGGCGAAACGCTCACAGAGCGCGAGCAGGGCGTGACGAACGAAACGGTCGCGCGTCAGACGAAGATCGCGCTCCTCGACGTTACGGCGGAGCAGATGAAGAATGTCATCATCGCATACGAACCCGTATGGGCTATCGGCACGGGCAAGACGGCGACAGCGGAGCAGGCGGAAGAGGTCTGCGCCGAGATCAGAAACGTCCTCGCGGGCATTTACGACAAATCCACTGCCGAGGCAACAACGATCCAGTACGGCGGCTCGATGAACGCGAAGAACGCCGCGGAACTCCTTTCGATGAAGAACATCGACGGCGGACTTATCGGCGGCGCGTCGCTCAAATCCGACGACTTTACGGTCATCGTAAAAGCAGCGCAATAATATAAGGCACCCGCAAGGGTGCTTTATTCATCTTGTTTGCAATTCAACCTGCCGTTGAGTGAAAAAACAACTTTTTGGTTATGAAAAACAACGTTTTGTCGCTTAATTTTTTCGCTTTTGCGATGTATAATGAGCACAGCACTTGCAAGGCGAAATAAATTTTTAAGGAGATTTTCAAATGGAAACATTCGGACAAAGATTCGGAAGATTCAGAAGAGCAAAAGGACTGACGCAGGAGGACGTCGCGGAAAAATTGAACATCAGCCCGCAAGCCGTTTCAAAATGGGAAAACGATCTCACGAGCCCCGATATTTCGGTTCTTGCGGAGATATCGGAAATGTTCGGCGTTACGCTTGACGAGCTTCTCGGCAAAGAGGTTGCGAAGCCCGTCGAGGTTTTGCCTCCCGAAGAAAGACGCGACATAAACAAAATGATGCTGAAAATGACCGTTGACAGCGAGGGCGACAAGATGAGGATAAATTTACCGATGGCGCTTGTCAAGGTTTTTCTCAACAGCGGAGCCGAAATGCCGCGCGTTAACGGAAAGGACATATCCAAAGATGTTGATTTTGAGCAGGTCGTGTCTCTTGCAGAGCAGGGAGTGATCGGCGAAATAATGAGCATTGATACCGCTGAAGGCGACCGCGTTCGTATTGTTGTCGAATGATATGAAAATAAGTATTCATGACGGCGAGAGCGGGAAGGGATTTTCTCTTATTCTGCCGACTCGCGCTATAAAATGGCGTTTTATCTGGCAGTATTCAAAGAACGCGGAGCTTTACCCTGTAATAAAGAAAAGCTACAAAGCCATACGCGAATATATCAAAGAGCACGGTCATTTCACGCTTATGGAGGTAAACTCCGCCGACGGAGACAAAATTCATATCAGAATATAAAATAAACCCCGCTTTGGCGGGGCTTATTTTATTCCATCACGGGCTGTATCTGCCGCCCCGCGAACGCCGACATCATCGTTTCGCGCACGCGCTCGAAATCACAGACGAGCGAGTGCGGCTTTTGTTTCGGGTCGTCCTGCGCCATCGGCACGAAAAACACGTTCTTCCGCTTCATCAAGGCGGCGATGTTTTCGAGATTCGACGAGAGCGCGTCGTTCGTCGCCAGCGCGATGACGACGGGCCTGTCGGAGCGGAGCTGCGCTTTCGCCGCCATCGTAACGGGCGTGTCGGTGATTCCGTTCGCCACCTTGGCGAGCGTGTTCCCCGTGCAAGGGCAGATGACGAGCATATCGAGCGCCGTTTTCGGTCCGAGCGGTTCAGCGTCGACTATCGTGTGTATGATCTCCTTTCCGCAGAGACTCTCGACCGTTTTTATCAGCTCCTCCGCCGTGCCGAAGCGCGTGTCTGTCGAATAGACGCTGTCGCTCATAACAGGCAGAACGGGATTACCCTCCGATGTCAGCTGTTTCAGCACTTTCAGCGATCTTCCTATCGTGCAGAAGGAGCCGCAAAATGCGTAACCTATCATTTGTTATTTTCTCCTTTTATTATATCGTAAATTGCTTTCGCCATTATTTTTCCCGCGGATGCGGGCGATGTTTTTCCCGGTAGCCCCGGCGCGTTTATGTATCTTGCGCCGAAATGCGAAACATCGCTCTGACAAAATCCGCCGGGAGCGGAGGCAAGCTCGATGATGAAAGCGTCTTCCGAAATGCGCTTCTTCTGCTTTTTCGTCAGCACGCGCGCGGGCACTGTGTTCACCACCGCGTCAAAGCATCCGTCAAACGACGAAAATTCGCGCGCCGCGCATATCTTTCCCGCTTCCGCCCGCGCCTCCTCGCTTCGCGCGAATACGGTGACGAGTGCGCCGAGCGGCATGAGTACGTCGACAAGCGCGCGCCCGACCCTCCCGTAACCGAGGACAGCTACACGCGCGCCGCGCACCGCGACGGGCAGATCGTTTATCAGTATCCCGAGAGCGCCCTCTGCGGTCAGACGCGCGTTCTCCGCGGCGAACTCCTCGTTTTTCGTGATATCGAATCGCCGCGCTCCGTCAAACACTTCGCAAAGCTCTCCGTCGAGCGCCGCGCCGCCGAAAAACGCCGCGCCGGCGTTCGCTTTCACAACGTCGGCAAGCGCGAGCTTTTTTCCTTTAACGACGACCGTCGCCCCGCGTTGATTTATCGGTATCAAAACGGCGTCGGCGTTCTTTATAGCGTCCGTCGTGACGTCAAAACCGTATTTTTTCAGCTCCCGCGAGGCGTATTCGTATCGCGCGTCGCTTCCGATGATCGAAATCTTCATGATTTTTCCTCCATATCGGCTGTTACTCCGCCTGTAATATAATATGCAGTATATCTTCGCTCCGCTATGAAAAGCGCATTGACAAAACGGATATAATAATATATAATTATGACAAGCAAATTTTATTATCGTTTGGTGGGATTTATGAAAAAACTTAAACATATCGGCGCGGCGCTGCTCTATATCGCGATCTATTTCGTCGTTCAGACGATAGTTGTGACCGCGTTTGAGTTTTTCGCCCTCATGGAACAGTCGTATGAGATGATCCTAAAAGGTGAAATCGATTACACCGCGCTGTACGACATGATCTTGAAATCGGTGACTGAAAACTCGGTGATCCTCACCGTCATTTCAAACGTCGTGTTTGTCGCAACGGTTATCATCATCTTTGTTGTCAGAAAAAAGAATTTCTTCCGCGAGGTCGGACTAATGAAGCCCGATCCGCGCTATATTCTGCCCGTTGCCGCGCTCGGCGCGTCGATGAACGTGCTGATCGCGGTCGCGTTATCAATCATCCCGTTTCCGCAGTCGTGGTGGGACGCGTATAACGCCGCGTCGGCGCCGCTGGATCAGACGAACGCTCTGACGATCGTCGCCGCGGTCATCGTCGCTCCGCTGACGGAAGAACTCCTTTTCCGCGGACTTGTGTTCACGCGCGTTTCGCGCGCCTTCGGCGTATACTTCGGAATGGTCGCGTCGTCGTTCATCTTCGGGTTCATGCACGGAACTGCGATCTGGTTCATATACACGGCGCTGTTCGGACTCGTCACCACGTTCGTTTTCGTGCGCTCGCGCTCGCTCGTTTACCCGATTTTGTTCCACCTTTCGTTCAATCTCACGAGTTTCATCTTCTCCGACAGTATACCCATCTATGTCATGATCGTCTCGGCGGTCATCTTCGTCGCGGCGCTGATATTTATCATCTCAATGTCGAATAAGGTCATCCGTGAAGAAGCGGCGGCAAAGGCCGCGAATGTCGGCGCGCCGGAGATCGAAAACAAAAACGATCGGAACGAACAACAATAAAAGGGAAGTGCGGCATGGAGATCATTTTCGCGGGCGACAAGATCGGCGAGTGCGTTAAAATTCGCACGGAAGTGTTTGTCGCAGAGCAGGGCGTTGCGCCGGAGCTTGAGGTCGACGGCTTCGACGCGCCGCGCGCGCCGTGCGATCATTATCTCATAACGGACGGCGGCAACGCCGTCGGAACATTCAGGTGCATTTTTGAGGGCGACGCCGTTCACGTCGGTCGGCTGTGCGTAAAAAAAGAGCGCCGCGGCGAGGGATTCGGACGCGCGGCGCTTGAATTTATCGAAAAAGAATACGCCTCGCGCGGCTATGCGAAGATCACGCTCGGCGCGCAGTGCGCGGCGATACCGTTTTACGAAAAATGCGGATTTAAGACCGTTTCGGACGTATTTCTCGACGCGGGCATACCGCATCGGACAATGGAAAAGATGATATGATGATATTAAAAAGTCGGGCGAGCGCCCGACTTTTTTGATATTTCTTCGACGATTGGCGGGAGTGCCGCCCCGCAGATCACAAGCACGTTATTTTGGGGAAATGGCGTTTGGCGTTTAAGCAAAGGATGTTTTCCTTATCCTTGTCGCTTATTCCGCCGAACATGATCCTGCCCGTCCGGAAGCCGCAGGAATATGTGTCCGTGCCGAAAAATATCTTTTCCGAGCCGACCTTTTCGGCGGCGATCATTCCTCCCCGTCATCTTCGTTTTTTTCGTCCTCGATGTCGCGTCGGGAGAGGGACGCAAGCGGGTGAAGACTCGCCGCCTTTTCGACCTCTTTGTTCGACACGTGGGTGTATATCTGCGTCGTCGACAGTTGCTCGTGCCCGAGAATTTCTTTGAGCGTCAGCACGTCGACGCCGCCCTTTTGGTACAGAAGCGTCGCCGCGGTGTGACGGAGCTTGTGCGTTGACAGCTTCCTGTTGCCGAGTCCCGCGGCCTTGAGGTATTTTTCGACCGTTTTTTGCACCATCTGATTGCTTATCCGCGTCCCGCGGTTTGAGATAAAGAGCGCGTTTTTGTCTTTTATGTCTTTGTCGTTCATGCGAGCGACGACCCACTCGGAAAGGGCGATGCGGCACGCGTCGTTAAGGTAGACGATCCGCTCCTTGTTTCCTTTGCCGACGACGCGCAGGGACGAAAGATCGGTCGCAATGTCGGAAAGATTTATCCCGACGAGCTCGGAAAGACGCATCCCGCAGTTGAGGAACAGCGTTATCATACAGTAGTCGCGCACGCGCGATTTCGAGTTTTTATCATCCGCTATGGCACGGAGCAGGTCGACGCTCTCCTCTTCCGTCAAAAATTTCGGGAGGGCTTTTTTCAGCTTCGGTCCCTCGATGTCGGCGGCTACGTTTTCCTCCGTGATGCGTTCGCGCACCGTCGTGTATTTGAAAAACGACTTTATCGCGGAGAGCTTGCGCGCCCTTGCGCTCGGCTGATTGCCGCGCTTGTTGCGCTCGAACGTGAGAAATTCAAGAATGTCGACGGCGGTGATTTTTCTGACGAAATCCGCGTCGACTTCTTCTATCGACAGGTCATCGTATTCGTCGCTTTCGACGTCGATACGGCGGCGCTTTGCGACGAGAAAACGGAAGAACTGCCGCAGATCGAGCCGATATTCGTCGACCGTTTTCTGCGAGCGTTCCTGCACGACGAGCTTATATTGAAGATATCTCTCGATCAGTTCCGACGTTTCTATGTGATTTTGATTTGACATATCATCACCGCCTCTTTACGTATCATTATACATCAAAGCGATGAATTTGTAAACTTTTTTCTCATGTGATCGAAAATTTTTCCGTCTTGTATTGAAGAAATCGCACTTTTGGTTTATAATTGATACAGAAATAATAATCGGAGAAAAACGATGACATTTTTTAAGGAAAATAAAAAATATATCTTCAAACTCATGCTGACGCACATTGTCATGACGATCTTCGGCATGATGGTGTTCATTCCGTTCAACAAGGACGATATGTCGATGAAGGCGTTTCTCATCGTCGGCGGCGCTGTTGCCGTGCTGCTTTATATGTTCCTCATCGACGTCGATATGTGGTACCTCGGAGCCGAGGACAAGCTCCGCGTCGACGCGGGACGGCAGAAAAGGAACGCGGGCAAGGGATTTCTCATCGCGCTCGTTTCCGAGATACCGTCGTTTATCGTCGGCGGGCTGTTCGTGCTTTCATATTACCTGTACCAATATTACGGCGCGTATGAATCGGGCGCTTTTTTCGCCGGTTTCGAGGCGATAATGATCTCCGTGAATCTGATTTGGAACGGTATGTACCACGGGATCTCGACAGTGATATTCAACGGGTGGTATTCGTGGTTCTACCTCTTCATTCCGCTTCTCCCCGTTGCGTTCGCGGGACTGACGTATTGGCTCGGGCTTATAAATTCGCCCGTGCTTAAACCGCCCGCACGGAACAAAAAGCAAAACTGAAAAGAATAAAAATCGCCGCCGCGTCATATCATTTATCAAAAAAACACAGGCGGTGATTTTTTGAACGTAAAGAACAGTGCGCTTTTCTTCGTTGTGAAATTTTCGGCGTTTTCGCTTGCCGTCGCGCTTGTAGCGACGTATATGGGGAGTGCCGTCGCCAAAACGGCGTCGATAAGCGTCGACAAGCCGATAAGAACGATCGTCATCGACGCGGGGCACGGCGGTATCGACGGCGGAGCTGTCGCCGACGACGGAACGCTTGAAAAGGATCTTAATCTCGCGCTGGCGAAAACGGTGGAAAGGTTGCTTATATCACTCGGCGCCGACGTCGTGATGACGCGGACGGACGACGTGATGTTCGCCGAGTCGTCGTCGCCGCATAAAAAGCTCGACGACTTGACGCATCGGATCAAGACGACGGAGAGCGCCGTTGACGCCGTGTTCGTCAGCATACATATGAACAAATTCCCTGTGCAAAAATACAGCGGGCTTCAGGTGTATTACTCCAAAAACAACGAGGAGAGCCATGCGCTCGCCGACGTTTTGCAGAGCGCGGCGCAGGCGTATATTCAGCCGCAGAACGCGCGGCAGACGAAAGCGGCGGGCGACGAGATATATCTTTTGTCGAAGCTCACCTGCCCCGCGGTGCTTATCGAGTGCGGATTTTTGTCGAACCACGATGAGCTTGCGCTGCTCAAAACCGAAGAATACCGAAATAAACTCGCGGCGGTGATCGCCGTGACGGTGACGGAATACGTAAATCAAGTGAAATAAAAGGACGGAAAAATGAAAAAAAGATCTGTTTTTGTCTGTAAGAATTGCGACTATCAGACGTCGAGCTGGCTTGGCAGATGCCCTTCCTGCGGCGCGTGGAACACGTTTGAAGAGGAAACCTACGACGACGATGTCCCCGTCGCCGACAAGAAGAGCACAAGGCGTATAATGCTTGCGCGCGACTATGGCGAGAGCGAGCCGCAATCGCTTGCCGGCGGCGACATACCCGAATATATGCGCGCCTCGACGGGGATGGCGGAATTTGACCGTGTGCTCGGCGGCGGACTCGTTGCCGGCTCCGTCGTGCTTCTGTCGGGCGAGCCCGGCATCGGCAAATCGACTCTTCTGCTACAAATATGCGCCTCCCTCGCGGGCGAGAAAAAGGTGCTTTACGTTTCGGGCGAGGAATCGGCGGCGCAGATATCCATGCGCGCAAAACGGCTCGGGATAGTCAGCGAAAATCTCTGGGTGCTGACGGAAACCGACGCCGAAAAGGTGCTGAAAAAAGCGGACAAGCTCGCGCCCGACGTCATCGTTGTTGACTCGATACAGACGATGTACCATTCCGAAAGCGCGACGATACCCGGGAGCGTGACGCAGATACGCGAAAGCTCCGCGATGTTCATAAACAAGGCGAAAACCGATGGCACAGCGGTGCTTCTCGTCGGCCACGTGAACAAAGAAGGCGGCATCGCCGGTCCGAAAATACTCGAACACATGGTCGACACCGTTTTGTATTTTGAGGGCGAGAGAAGACAGAATTTCCGCCTTATCCGCGCGATGAAAAACCGTTTCGGCTCGACGAATGAGATAGGCGTTTTCGAGATGACGGAGCGTGGGCTTTGCGAGGTCGAAAACCCGTCCGAAATGCTTCTTGCCGACAGACCGAAGAATGTATCGGGCAACTGCGCCGTGTGCGTGATGGAGGGCACGCGCCCGCTCATCGCGGAAATTCAGGCGCTTTCCTCTCCGACGGTGTTCCCGTCTCCGCGGCGTATGTCGACGGGTGTCGACTACAACCGCCTGTCGCTGATAATCGCCGTTATCGAAAAGCGGCTCGGACTTCATTTTCAGAATCTTGACGTTTACTTAAACGTCATCGGAGGCATACACATCGACGAAACGGCGAGCGACGCCGCGACGGCGCTTTCTCTCATATCCTCGGTGCGCGATCTGCCCGTTCCCGACGATCTGATTTGCTTCGGCGAGATCGGACTTGCGGGCGAGGTGCGCGCGGTCAGCCGCGTCGATCAGCGCGTCAGCGAAGCTGTGCGGCTGGGATTCAGACGCATCGCCGTGCCGGAGCGGTGCGTTCCGCGCGTGTCGAACGTGCCGGGCGGCGTCAGCGTGATACCGATAAAAACGATATTCGATCTCTTGCCGCTGATGGCAACGGATATGAAATGATGAAAAACCGCCGGAGATGGCGGTTTTTGACTATCTAACGCAGTTTTTTCTTTTGCGCCCCTTTTCTTTTTCGCACAAAAGAAAAGAGCGAAAAATCCCTTTTTCCGTCACGCCGACAGAAAAAGTGCATCGTTTCTATTGACTTGCCGCTCCCGATATGATAATATTATACTGTATAAGTATAATAAAACACTCAACACGGAGGTATATATGAAAGTCGTACTTTTGCAGGATGTAAAGGCGCTCGGTAAAAAAGGCGATCTTGTGAACGCATCAGAGGGATACGCGCGCAACTTTCTCTTCCCGAAAAAACTCGCCGTCGAGGCGGGCGCGCAGGTAATGAGCGAGCTGAAAAGCAAGGACGACGCGAAGCGTCATCAGCAGGAAGTCGAAAAGCAAAGCGCCAAAGATACGGCAAAGAAGCTCGAAGGCATAGTCGTGAAAATAAAAGTCGTCGCGGGCGCGGACGGAAAACTTTACGGCTCCGTCACAGGAAAGGACGTTTCCGAGCATCTCGCCGCTCAACACGGAATTGAAATCGACAAGAAAAAACTCATCATGCCCGACACGATAAAATCGTTCGGAACATACACCGTCGACGCGAAACTTTATCCCGAGGTCGTCGGAAAGATCAACATCGTAGTGACGAACGAATAATTTCATCCAAGGAGACCGAAAATGGCTGAAATCGAAAGAACAATGCCCTTTGCGCTTGAAGCGGAGCAGTCCGTGCTCGGCGCGATACTTCTCAGCCCCGAAAAGATAAATCAGGTCGCGGAAATGCTGACGGAGGAAGATTTTTACCTCCCCGAGCACCGCGAGATCTACGCCGCGATGCGCGATCTGTTCATTCAGAGCAGGCAAATCGACATCGTCACGCTTATAGATATGCTCGTCTCGCGCGGTACATACGACAAGGATAACGGAAGCAAATATATCCGCGTAATCGCCGAAACGGTGCCGGCATCGACAAACCTCAAGGACTATATGACTATAGTCAAGGAAAAAGCGACGCTCCGCGCACTTATCGAAGCGGCTGACGAGATACGCGAGGAAGCTTACGCGGCGAAGGGCGAGGTCAAATACATCGTCGACAACGCGGAGTCGAAAATTTACAACGTCGCAAGCGGAAACGAGCTGAAAACGTTCGTTCCGCTGTCCGACGCGCTTGCAAGGACTTATATAAATCTGCAGAACATCGCGCGCGACCCCGAGGCCGCGGCGGGCGTTCAGACAAAATACAGATCGCTTGACAACGTGCTCGTCGGAATGGGCAAGGGCGACCTCATACTCATCGGCGCGCGCCCCGGCATGGGAAAGACGAGCTTTGCGATGAACATCGCGCTCAACGTCGCCAAGTCGACGAAAAAATCGGTATGTATATTCTCGCTTGAAATGACGTGCGAGCAGCTTGCCGCGCGCCTTATTTCGAGCGAGGCGATGATTGACTCCAAAAGCATCCGTTCGGGCAATCTCTCGCCCGACGACTGGAATGTGATCTCGCAAAAGGCGGCGGAGCTCTCGGAAGCGAAAATATTTATCGACGACACTACGGGCATCACCGTCACGTCGATGAAGGCAAAGCTCCGCAAGATCAAGGATATCGGGCTCATCGTCATCGACTATCTGCAGCTGATACAGGGAGAACGCCACTCCGATAACAGAGTGCTCGAGGTCGGCGATATCTCACGAAGTCTTAAAATGCTCGCAAAGGACCTCGGCGTGCCCGTCGTCTGCTGCGCGCAGCTCTCGCGCGCAAACGAACAGCGAACGGACAAGCGCCCGATGCTTTCCGACCTGCGCGACTCGGGCGCGATCGAGCAGGACGCGGACGTCGTAATGTTCCTTTACAGAGAAGAATATTATCAGAAAGACCCGACGGCGCAGAGCGAGGCGGAGTGCATCATTGCCAAGAACCGTCACGGCGAGACGGGTAACGTCAAGCTCGGCTGGATCGGCGCATACACCAAGTTCACGGAGCTTGACAAAACGCACGATGAATAAAAGCATAAGCGGGGAGCTTGCCCTTGAAAAGAAAGCAAATCTTGCGATAAAAAAATACGGCATGACGGCGCGGTGCGCCGTCGTCGGTTTTTCCGGAGGCGCGGATTCAACGGCGCTGCTCGGATTTATGACCGATCTTCTCGGCAGAGAAAACGTCGTTGCCGTTCACGTCAACCACGGTCTGCGCGGCGACGACGCCGATGCTGACGAGGCGTTTTGCCGCGAGCTTTGCGAGAAAAAAGGCGTCGCGTTTCACGCGGTACACATCGACGTGCGCGCCGAATGCGGCGACTCGGCAGTCGAGGAAACGGCGAGGAAAATGCGCTACGCCGCGCTCATCGACAAAGCGCGCGAGTGCGGCGCGGATGCTATAGCTCTGGCGCACACGGCGAGCGACAACGCTGAGACGGTGATGTTCAACGTCGCGCGCGGGTGCGGCATTTCGGGGCTGGGCATCCCTCCCGTAAGGGACGAGAGCGGGATAAAAATAATCCGACCGCTCATCCTCGTCACGCGCGACGAGGTGCTCGCGTATCTTGAAAAAAAAGATCTATCGTTCGTCACGGACAAGACGAATTTCGATACGAAATACACGCGGAATTTCATTCGCACAAACGTTATTCCCGAAATCGCAAAAGTCAACGCACAGGCAGTGAAAAACATATCCGCGCTGTCACAGCGTGCGCGCGTTGACGAGGATTTTATCGACAACTTTGCGTGCGAATACGTTTCGCGCGCCGACGCTGACAAACTCAAAAATCTTCGTGCGCTTCACCCCGCGGTGCTCTGCCGCGTGATAATGAAAACGGCCGCTGTCGGCGGCGCGGGAACGCTGTCGTTCGTTCACATCGAGGCGGTGGAAAATCTCATCATGTCGGGCAAAAGCGGTGACGCGATCGAGCTTCCCGGCGGTGTGAAAGCGCTTGTCGCCGACGGGGCGCTCCGATTTGTCGCGGGCGGCGCGGCGCGGAAAGTCGAAGATTTCGCGTTCAAGCTGTCGGGCGGCGTAAAAAGCGCCGCGCTCGGCTTTGAGGTGACTTTTGACGCGCCTGAAAAAGATATAAACTCGCGCGTTTACCGCGCAATGCTCCCGAATGATGTTCTGGAAAAAGTCTCCGTTCGCTGTCGGCGTGCGGGAGATTCTTACCGCTACGGCAACATGACGCACGCCGTCAAAAAACTGACGACGAGCGTCCCGTTCGACGCAAGACAAAGACGTCCGGTGCTGTCACTTGGGGACGAGATCGTCTGGTACCCCGGTTTCCCCGTATCCGACACTGTTCGCGGCGGCGACGTCGCGGTTTACTATATCGAAAAAATCTTGTGAGGTGTATCATGATAAAAGACGTTGAAAAAATACTGCTTTCGGAGGAAAAAATCGAACAGACCGTAACGCGGCTCGCTTCCGAGATCAGCCGCGACTACGCGGGTAAAAAACTGCTTCTGCTCGGCATTCTGAAAGGTTCGGTCGTATTTATGGGCGACCTTATGAAGCACATTTCAATTCCGGTTCAGATCGATTTCATGCGCGTTTCGTCCTACGGACACGGGACGGTTTCGTCGGGGCGGGTGAACATCATCCTCGACCTGTTCCGCAACGACATAGGCGAGTGCGACATCCTCGTCGTCGAGGATATCATCGACAGCGGCAAGACGCTCTCGTACCTTACGCAGTATCTGCGTAACAAAGGCGCGCACAGCGTCAGGACCTGCACGATGCTCGACAAGCCCTCGCGCCGTGAGGTAGATTTCGAGCCCGACTACGTCGGACAGGAGATCCCCGATGAATTCGTCGTCGGCTACGGTCTCGACTATAACGAGGACTACCGCGCCCTGCCTTACGTCGGAGTGCTGAAAAGATCGGTTTACGAGAAATGATGAAATATGAAAACGCCTGCGTGAGCAGGCGTTTTTGTTTTTTATCCGAATATCAAATTCACTACGTTTTCCATGTCCTTTTCTGCGAGGGTTCGCAGCTTCCACGACGCGGCGGTGAGAGAGCGGCGCACGATCTCGGGATTTTGCATCACTTTTTCGATGACGTCGCGGCCATTATAAAATGATTGCAGATAGCAGTATTCAAGCCGCAGCCCTTTCATAAACGCCGCGTTCTTTTCGTTTCTCGCGGCGATCGGCGGGCAACCCGCGACGGCGGCGCAAACGAGCGAATGGAGCCGCGCTCCGATGACGAATTCCGCGCCCGCGAGCGCCGAATAAAGTATGCCGAAGTCGGTCACGCCCTCCTCGATAATTAGCGCGTCTGTCGCTTTTGCAAGCGCGCGCGCGACGGAGCCGTCCTGCGACGGATACATGGAGATCACGAGCGGGCGCAGCGAATATTTCTCGCTTGCCCATCTCGTCAGCGCGCACAGCGCCCAGAAATCCTCGGCTCTCGTCTTCCTCGGAACAACGACGAAATACCCGCCGCGCGTGTCGGGCAGAGCGCCCGTTTCGAGTAGGAACGCGGGATCGGCGGAAAGCGTCGCCTTAATGCCGTGGCTGACGCAGAAATTATACGACGCGGCGTCGCGCAGCGACACGTAATCGGCAGCGGAGAGCGCGCGCGTTACGCTTGCGACGGAATTTTTTCCGAGAGGTCCGATGCCGTTAGCGTAGACGATGACTTTCGCGCCGAGGCGCTTCGCCATTCCGATGATGAACAGATAATACCAAAGCGAGCGGCGGCTCGTCTGATCCTGAAGCAGATTCCCTCCGCCGAATATCAGCACGCCCGCCTCTTTTATGCGGCGGCGTACGGCGAAGATATCGTATCTGTGTACCGAGTCGCATACACATTCGCGCGCCGTTTTTCTCGGCCGCGCCGACATTATGCAGAGCGGCGCAGCTTCGCGGGAGCGGCGAAGCCCCTCCACGAGTGCGAACATCATCGCTCTGTCCCCCGCGTTGCCGTAGCCGTAGTAGCCGCAAATGACGGCGGCGGGGCGCGTTTTCGTCTTTATTTTCGATATTCGCGCGTATTCGCGCTCGTATATGTCGGTCATTTTTTCGACCGTGTAATTGCCGAGCAATTCGTTTTGGAGCAAGATTAGCGCGCGGATATCCGCAGCCGATTTTCCGAGCATATCGGTGATACAGCCGCACAGGGCGGCCGCCGTCGGCAGCTCCGACGAGCGACAGCAGAGGTTCGTTTCGAGCGCATAGTCATAGTTTTCGCGCGTCAGCTCTCCGAGGTGTCCCTCAGAGCCCGATATCACAACGGGCAGTCCCGACGCCATCGCTTCGAGAGCGGCACGCGACGGACCGACGAATACATCGGCGGCAAAAAGATACGGTCTGACGTCGCTGACGGCGCCCGTGAGCCAAATCACGCGCCTGCCGCGGCGCTCGTTGACTCTGTCGGCCTTTTCTTTCATTTCATCAAAAGCGTCGCCGCCTCCGACGACGACAAACATCACGTCCTCGCGTTCGGATGAAATTTTGTCTGCCGCGCCAATAAATTCCTCGGCGCAGTGAGATACGGCGCGATCGAGCCGCGAAACGTGAACGACGAGCTTTTTCCCGCGCGCGCCGAGCGAGCGGCGCACGTTTGCGCCGATGTCGTCGTTCCGCGCGAATTTTTCAATGTCAATACCGTTAGGCACAAGCGAGATGTTCCGTCGCTCGATCCGGTAGTTCTTTTCGAGGTACCGCGAAATATCCTCGCTGACGGCAAACGTGTGCTCGCCCCATCGCGTGAGCAATTTCAGCACCGCGTTCACTTTGAAATCGTAGTGTGCCGTTGTGACAAAGCGGACGTCGAGTTTTCGGCAGATCGGCTCGCACACGAACGCGGGAATGCGCGCGTGCGCGTGTACGATATTGAATTTTTCATCTCCGATCAGCCGTTTCAGCGCGCGGCGCGAGCGAAGGAGCGAAATCGGGTCTTTTTTGTTCAGAGGGAGCGTCACGTGCGTGACGCCGATCTTTTTAAGCTCTGCAGCAAGACACCCTCCCGCCGAAGCGACAGTCACGCTGTGGCGGTGAGAAACGAGCGCGCGGCACAGCTCGATTATGTGCGTTTCCGCGCCGCCGATGCCCATTTTCATCGTCGCGATCAGTATTTTCATTCGCTGACCCTCCTGTTTTTTGAATTTACGGGCGACATAAATCTGTCGCCCGTATCACGTCTTATATTCTATGGCGCTTATTTTTTAAGCGCGATTGCCGCTTTTGCTTTTGCGGCAAAGTTTTCAGGCGAAAGCCCGTAAATGCCGAGCAGAGCCGCGCCGTTGCCCGATTTGCCGTACGTGTCCTCGACGCCGACTCTGATAACTGGGGTCGGGCACGCTTCGGAAAGCACTTCGCATACCGCGCCGCCGAGGCCGCCGATGACGTTATGCTCCTCGCACGTGACGACGGCGCCCGTCTTTCTCGCAGTAAAAACGAGCAGCTCGCGGTCGATGGGCTTTATAGTGTGCATGTCGATCACCTCGGCGGAAATCCCCTCGTTTTCAAGGAGCTTCGCCGCTTCGAGCGCCATGTAAACGGTAAGTCCCGTTGCGACGATCGAAACGTCTTTTCCTTCGCGCAGGACAATCCCCTTGCCGATCTCGTATTTCATGTCCGCGTCGTAAAGATACGGCACGGCAAGGCGACCGAAACGCATATATACAGGGCCGTCGTGGAGTATCGCCGCCTCGACAGCCGCGCGAGCGGAAGTGCCGTCTGCTGGGTTGAGTATAGTCATCCCGGGGATCGTTCTCATCAGCGCGATGTCCTCGTTGCACTGGTGCGTCGCGCCGTCCTCGCCGACGGAAACGCCCGCGTGCGTCGCGCCTATTTTCACATTAAGATGCGGATATCCGACCGAGTTCCTGACCTGCTCGAACGCGCGTCCCGCAGCGAACATCGCAAACGTCGAAACGAACGGGATTTTACCCGTTGCCGCAATGCCGGCGGCGACAGACATCATGTTCGCTTCCGCGATCCCGCAGTCGAAAAATCTTTCAGGGAATTTCTTTTTGAACGTGCCTGTTTTTGTCGCGGCGGCAAGGTCCGCGTCGAGAACGACAAAGTCGTATTTATCGCCCAGCTCGGCAAGCGCCGTGCCGTATGCTTCTCTTGTAGCTATCTTATCTGCCATAACATCCTCCTTACGCTTTCTCGCCGAGGTCTTTCATGGCGACGGCGTACTCGTCGTCGCTTGGCGCTTTGCCGTGCCAGCCGACCGAGTTTTCCATATACGAAACGCCCTTGCCCTTGACCGTCTTGGCGACGATCGCCGTCGGCTGTCCTTTTGTCGCTTTCGCGCACTCGACCGCTTTCTCGATCTCGGCGAGATCGTGTCCGTCGATGACGATGACATTCCAGCCGAACGCCTTGAATTTTTCATCTATCGGCGTCGGATTTATTACTTCCTCGACCGTTCCGTCGATTTGCAAGTGGTTGAAATCTATGAACGCGCAAAGATTGTCGAGCTTGTAGTGGCGCGCGAACATCGCCGCCTCCCACACCTGACCTTCTTCGATCTCGCCGTCGCCGAGGATCGCGTAAACGCGGTAGCTTTCGCCCGATATCTTGCCCGAGAGCGCCATTCCGCATGCGGCGGAAATGCCCTGACCGAGCGAGCCCGTCGACATATCGACGCCTGGGATGTGCTTCATATCGGGGTGACCTTGGAGCAAGCTTCCGTATTTACGGAGCAGCATAAGCTCTTCTTTCGGAAAGAAACCCTTTTCGGCAAGCGCCGCGTAAAGCGCGGGGCAGGCGTGACCTTTCGACAGCACGAGGCGGTCGCGGTCGGCTTTTTTCGGATCCTTCGGATCGACGTTCATTTCCTCAAAATAAAGATAAGCGAGTATGTCGGCTATCGAAAGCGCGCCGCCCGGATGTCCCGATTTCGCCGCGTGTATCGACTTCACCGTGTCAATTCGTATCTGCCTTGCCTTTTCGGCAAGAAATGCTCTTTTTTCATTGTTCATATAAGTTATAAACGCTCCTTATATTTATTTCCATAGTAATTATAACCTAAACGTATATCTTTGTCAACGGAAAACAAAAAAGACTTCCGAGCAAATGCTCGGAAGTCTTTTTTATATCACTTATTTCTTAAAGCTTTCCTCAACCGCAACAGCAACGGCGACTGTCGCGCCGACCATCGGGTTGTTGCCCATGCCGATAAGTCCCATCATCTCAACGTGAGCGGGAACGGAGGACGAACCCGCGAACTGCGCGTCAGAGTGCATACGTCCCATCGTGTCTGTCATGCCGTACGAGGACGGACCTGCCGCCATATTGTCGGGGTGGAGCGTACGTCCCGTGCCGCCGCCCGATGCAACGGAGAAGTACTTGACGCCGTTTTCAACGCACCATTTTTTGTATGTGCCCGCAACGGGGTGCTGGAATCTTGTCGGGTTTGTGGAGTTACCTGTGATAGAAACGCCGACCTTTTCGAGTTTCATTATAGCAACGCCCTCCGGAACGTTGTCTGCGCCGTAGCAGCGAACCGCCGCGCGCGGACCTTTGGAGTACGGCGTTTCGGAAACGATTTTGACCGTCTCCGTGTACGGATCGAACTCTGTCTTAACGTATGTGAAGCCGTTGATACGCGAGATGATGAACGCCGCGTCCTTGCCGAGACCGTTGAGGATAACGCGGAGCGGTTTTGTTCTTACTTTGTTCGCGTTGAGAGCGATCTTGATAGCGCCCTCAGCCGCCGCGAACGACTCGTGTCCCGCGAGGAAGCAGAAGCATTCCGTCTCTTCCGAGAGGAGCATCTTGCCGAGGTTGCCGTGACCAAGCCCTACCTTGCGGTTTTCCGCAACGGAGCCGGGAATGCAGAACGACTGGAGTCCGATACCGATGTCGGCAGCCGCGTCAGCGGCTTTCTTCGAGCCCTTCTTGATGGCGATAGCCGCGCCGACGGTGTAAGCCCAAACGGCGTTTTCAAAGCAGATCGGCTGTGTCTCGCGAACGATCTTGTCGCAATCAATGCCTTTTGCAAGCGTTATTTCCTTGCATTCCTCGACAGACTTGATGCCGTATTCGGCCAAAACGGCGTTGATCTTGTCAATTCTTCTTTCATAACCTTCAAATAATGCCATTTTCGCGCCTCCTTACTGCTTTCTCGGATCGATATATTTTGCCGCTTCGGCAAATCTTCCGTACGTGCCTTTTGCTTTTTCGTATGCTTCGTTCGGCTTCATGCCTTTTTTGATGAAGTCCGTCATTTTGCCCAGCGATACGAACTCGTAACCGATGACCTGATCGTTCTCGTCAAGAGCCATTCTCGTGCAGTAGCCCTCTGTCATTTCAAGGTATCTTACGCCCTTTTCCATCGTGCCGTACATCGTGCCGACCATCGAGCGAGCGCCTTTGCCGAGGTCTTCCATTCCCGCGCCGATGACAAGACCGCCCTCGGAGAACGCCGACTGCGTGCGGCCGTAGACGATCTGCAAAAACAGCTCTCTCATCGCCGTGTTGATAGCGTCGCACACAAGGTCCGTGTTGAGCGCTTCGAGTATAGTTTTGCCGGGGAGTATTTCAGCCGCCATTGCCGCCGAGTGCGTCATGCCGGAGCAGCCGATAGTCTCGACCAGCGCTTCCTGAATAACGCCGTCCTTTACGTTCAGCGACAGCTTGCACGCGCCCTGCTGAGGTGCGCACCAGCCGATACCGTGCGTGTAGCCCGATATATCTGTGATCTGTTTTGCCTGTATCCATTTGCCTTCCTCGGGTATCGGGGCGGGACCGTGATCCGGACCTTTGGCCACGCAGCACATGGAACTGACTTCGTTTGAAAACTTGATATCTGCCATTGTTTATCTCCTTTTTCGGTTAAATGTTTTCCAATTACATAGTATATCATTTTTTGTCGGCTTTTGCAATAGGGAAAAGGTTATTTTTTTGGGTGCGCGGGGGTAAATTCTTCACCTCTTATAAGATAATCTATTGAAACGTCAAAATATTTTGAAAACGCAAGCAGAACATCAACATCGGGCGACCGCTTTCCGTTTTCGTAAAGCGACAGCGCCTCTTGAGTCATTGACATATCCATCGCAACTTTGACTTGACTGTATCCCTTTTCAATTCTTATCTTTTTCAAACCGACAAGCTTTGCCATTTTCTCTCCCTTTTTTGCTTTATTTACAATTCCTCTTGACAAGATAATAACATTTTGTTATACTTTCTATATGACATTTTGTAATAATAACAAATTGTTATATTCATAGCGAAGGGGAATGTATGACTGAATTCGGCAAATTTTTAAGGATCGTCAGGGTGAAAAACGAAGAAAGTGCAAGGAAAATGGCGGAGAAGCTTTATATTTCCCCGTCTTATCTTTCATCAATCGAGAACGGAAGCAGAAGAATTCCCACAGATTTTATAGAAAGAATAGCAGATGTATACAAACTCTCCGATGAAGACAACGAAAAGCTGCGCGAAACGTTGAGGCGCGAAAAACTCACTGAAACTCACTGAAATTATCGTCGATTCGTATAGCGTTAATGCGGTTGCTAATTAAAAAAAGTCATCAAATCGAAAAGACTTGATGACTTTTTTTATTTTTTGCTCAACTCCCGTACGTTCCCGCAGTGTCGGCGACGGTGTCCGTCACGTGCTCTTTACGGCGGCTCGTCGCGATGCGCTTTTTCAGCTCGGATAGGTACAGATCGTCGTCTATGGGCAGCTCGACCATGCGCCCGAGCCACTCGGACAGCAGACAAGCGTCCATCAGCTCAACGCCGAGCAGTCCTTCCTCGCCCTTGACGAACAATTCCTCTTTTCCGAGGAGCGTGTTCGTAAAATTGCGGAAAATGCCGAGGTGCTGCGGGTTCTCGCCGTCCGTCTCTACATCGAACGTTTCTTTTTCGGGCGTCGCAAAGCCGATCTTTGCCTCAAAACAGAATTTTCGCTCGTCCTCGGCGAGTTTCGTCATTTTCAGTTTTCCGCCCTCGCAGAGGAGCGTGCCGAGCGTGCCCGTCACTTCAAATCTGTTCGTGCCGGGCGCATCGCCCGTCGTTGTGATAAACGTGCCGGTCGCGCCGTTTTCGTACTCAAAATACGCAGTCACGTCGTCCTCGACCTCGATATTATGCCACTTGCCGAATTTGCAGTGCGCCATAACGCGCGCCGGCGTCATTCCGGTCACCCACTGCACGAGATCGAGCTGGTGCGGGCATTGATTGAGCAGAACGCCGCCGCCCTCGCCCGACCACGTCGCGCGCCAGTCGCCCGAATCGTAGTATGCCTGCGTGCGATACCAATCGGTGATTATCCAGTTGACTCTCTTGATCTCACCGATGCCGTGTGACAGAATTATCTCGCGCATCTTGCGGTAGACGCAGTTTGTGCGCTGATTGAACATCACGGTGAAAAGACCTTTCGACTTCGCCGCCGCCGCGTTCATTTCCTTTACCTGCTTTGTGTAAACGCCCGCGGGCTTCTCGCATATTACCGAAAGCCCACGGTTCAGCGCGCGGATGGCGAGCGGCGGGTGGAAGTAATGCGGCACTGCGATGATGACCGCGTCGACGTCGGCGCTGTCGATCAGCGCGTCGCCGTTTTCGTAAATTTTCACGTCGGGGTAAGTCTCGGCGACAAACGCACGGCGCATTTCCTTCACGTCGGCGACGGCGACGATCTCGCCGCCCTCGACTTTACCTTCCTTGAAGTTTTTAAGGTGCGTCGTGCCCATATTGCCGACGCCGATAAGTCCGTATCTTACTTTGTCCATTTCCCGCCTCACTTAAAGTTTTTCAGATATTCCGCGCTTGTTTTCACTTCGTCGAACGGTTTTTCAAGCTCCGTCGCGTTGTCCTGCTCGACGATGAAATACTCCGTCCCCGCCGCCTTCATCGCCGGAATTATTTTTCCGAAGTCCATATTACCTTCGCCGAGCGGCGCGAATTTCGGCTCGAACCAGCTTTTGTCGTTGTTATATGTTATCTTGTAATCTTTCAGATGTACGCACCCGATGCGCCCCGCGAGCTTTTCGATCACTTCGTAAATGTCAGCCCCGCCGTACTGCACCCAATACGTGTCGAGCGTGAAATTCACGTGCGGCGCGCGCTCGGCGATCATTTCGAGCACCGTTTTTCCGCCGTGTTTGAAAAACTCCATATGGTGATTGTGATAAAAGAACTTAGCCCCGCGCTTTTCCATCTTTACGGCGGCGTCTTCAAGCTCGCCGATCTTCTTAATGAGCGCGTCTTTGTCTTTGATGATGTTCGCCGGCATCGCTCCGAGTCCGATATAAGTGCAGTCTATCGAAAAATGCTCGTCGATCAGCTTATCCGTGTCGTCGGTGATCCTCTCGATCGGCACGTGCGTCAGCACCGTCGGCATTCCGGTCTTTTCGGTCGCGCGCCCGAACATCTCCGCGTCGAACGGCGCGCCCGAATGTTGCACGAACGTATATCCCATCGCTTTCAACTTTCCGAGCGTCTCGCAAAGCATGTCCTCCGTCTTGATGTAGTCGCGCAGAGTGTAGAGATTCAGTCCGAAATTTTCCATAATTATCTCCCCGTATTGTGTTCTGCTTGAATTTTAACATAAAAAAATACAATATGCAATATTATTTCTTGTTTTTTTCATTTATATATGATATACTTTATCCGTAAATATTTTTTTCGGAGGAAATCATGAAAGGACTCACAAAAACAACGCTCAAACAATTTCAAAAAAGCGAAAAGGAAAGCAAAAACGCAAAACTGATCCGCAACGCGCTCTACAAATCGACGCTGCAAAATCTCGCTATGAACGGCGAGGAGCTCGCAAAGCACGAATTCTTCTTTAACGTCGAAGTACCGACGATGAAATGTACAAATCAGAAATCGTCGGGTCGCTGCTGGCTTTTTGCCGCGACGAATATCATCCGCGAAAAGATGGCGAAGGAACTCGACCTCGAAAACTTCGAGCTTTCGCAGTCGTATCTCGCATTCTGGGACAAGCTCGAAAAATGCAACTGGTACTATGAAAACGTCATCGACACAGCGGCGCTCGACACAGACGACAGAGTAGTGTCGTTCATCATCGGCGGCGGCGTCAACGACGGCGGCCAGTGGGATATGTTCGTAAATATCCTCGACAAATACGGCATGGTGCCGAAATCGGCGTATCCCGAGACGGCACAGTCGTCGGCGACGGGCGGTCTTAACGGTCAGATCAACACCTCGCTCAAAAAGGGCGCGGCAGTCCTGCGTGATATGATAGCGAAAGGCGCGTCGGCGGACGCGGTCGAGGAAAAGAAAGAAGAACTTCTCTCGAAGATATACGTTTTCCTCACCGAATGTTACGGAAATCCGCCCACGACATTCGACTTCGAGTACAAGACGAAAGAAGGCAAATGCGTGCTCGAAAAAGGATACACGCCGCTCTCATTCAAGGAAAAATACATCGGCGATATGTTCGCAAATTACGGCTCGATCATCAACGGCCCGACAAAAGACAAGCCGTATAACAAAGTCTATACGATCGACCGCCTCGGAAACGTCGTCGGCGGCAAGCTCATAAAACACCTCAACATCAAGATCGAAGAGATGAAAGCGGCGATCATCGCCCAGCTCAAAGACGGCGAGATCGTCTGGTTCGGCTGCGACTGCGGCAAATCCGGCGAGCGCGCCGAAAAGAACCTTTGGGACGACAATCTTTACGATTACGACGCGGTGACGGGGCTCGACACCGCGCTGACAAAAGCGCAGGCGCTCGACTACAAATACAGCGCGATGAACCACGCGATGTGCATCACGGGCGTTCACCTCGACGAAAACGGAAGATCGCTCCGCTGGAAAGTCGAAAACAGCTGGGGCAGCGAGGGAGTTAACTCCGGTTACTACATAATGAGTGACACATGGTTCGATAAATACGTCTATCAGGCGGTCGTGAACAAGAAATACCTCGGCGAAAAGGCGAAGCTCTACGACGGAAAACTTACCGTTCTGAAACCGTGGGATCCGATGGGTACCCTCGCCGACTGACGCCGCCATGACCGACTACAAATCAATGTGCGACGCGCTCCGCGGAGTGACCGACGGAGTGCCGCATCTCGTTGCGAATCTGGCGAACGCGGCGGCTTTGCTGTGGCAGTCGCTCGACGATATCAACTGGGCGGGATTTTACCTTTTGAGCGGCGAAAAACTCGTTCTCGGTCCCTTCTGCGGCAAGCCAGCGTGCATCGAGATACCGCTCGGCCGCGGCGTGTGCGGCACGGCGGCAAAGGCGGGAAACACGCTCGTCGTGCCGAATGTACACGAGTTTGACGGACACATCGCCTGCGACGGCGCTTCGAACAGCGAGATAGTCGTGCCGATAAAGCGCGGCGGCAAAGTCGTCGCCGTGCTCGATATCGACAGCCCGAAACTTGACCGCTTTTCCGAAAAAGACCGCGCGGGGCTTGAAGATTTTGCGCGCATTATCGAACAAATGAAAGTCGCCTGCGACGATTTTGAATGGACGGAGGGAGATATATGAAGCTCGGCGTCTGCGGCTCGGTCAAAGAGGCCGCTATCATCAAAAAATGCGGATTTGACTACGTTGAGGAAAATCTTTCGCGTCTCGCGTCGATGACGGATGGTGAATTTGACGGTTACGCCGCCGAATATAAAAGGATCGGTGTCCCCGTCCTCTCGACGAACGGCTTTTTCCCCGGCGGCTTCGATATATACGGCGCGCCTGAAAACGATATCGCCGACTACGCGGAGCGCGGAATATCGCGCGCGGAGGCGCTCGGAGTGAAAACCGTCGTCGTCGGCAGCGGCGCGGCGCGGAACATTCCCTCGGGCGCCGACAGGGAAGAGTATGAGAAAAAATTCTGCGCCGTCATTTCGTCGATCGCCGATATCGCGGAAAAACACGGCGTCGCCGTTGTCGTCGAGCCGCTTTCGCGCTTAGAAACGAACCTCGTCAACACGGTGTCGGACTCCGTCGCCGTCGCAAAGCGGACGGGACGAAAAAACGTCGGCGCTATGGTCGATTTCTTTCACTTTTATATGAACGGAGAAAATGACGAAGGACTGAACTGCGCTATGGGAACGCTTTGCCACGCGCACCTCGCGCGCGCAAATCCCGACCGCCTCATGCCGACTGAGAAAAGCGATATCCCGTCGCTCGAAAAGTGGGCGAAAATGCTCCGCGGCATTGAATACCGTGGCAATCTCTCGCTCGAGGGCTTCTTCGGCGACAATCTTGAAAAAACGCTCGCTTTGACGCGCCCGCTTCTTGAAGTGTTCGGATAACGAAAAATTTGATTATAGAACGGAGAGTTTGCTGTGGGATATACTGTAACGCAAAGAATCAGAATGGTGAAACAGCCAAGAGGTGGTTATGTTAATCCATCACAATTCGAAAAAATCGAATTTGACGACGGTATTACTCCAAACGAAAATGAGAATAT